>JABGPV010000179.1 GCA_018644785.1 Deltaproteobacteria bacterium
CTGTAGCATTTTGGTACCCTTTTTTGATGAATACAGTTTTTGCAGCGTTAAGTATGTGGTTAGCCCGGTTTTGACGTTCATTTTCACGAAGTTTTTCTAAAGCTGATTTTTTCACTCTTATCTCCAAACATATAAATTATCATAACAATGATTAATAGTATAAAACTTTATTATTTACAATATAACAAGAGTATCTGTCAACATACAGCTTCTCTGGTTTCATCATCGAATGACATGAGTTGTCACCGCATCACATATTCTACTTTTTGCCGTGCGACCGACCTGAACCGGTCGAATTTACTTTTTGACATAATGACTTGAGACAAGGCAGGTTATAGATAGTCGCTGAAGTCAACCCCGCGCGCACGTCCCCTTGCTTCCATCCATTCCGCCTCGCTCTTCAAGGGCGGCACCAGCTCTTCCTGTTTCTTCATAACCATACGGATGGCATCCGTCGGGCATGTGCCTGCGCACAGGCCGCAGCCGATGCATTTCCTCTTGGCCACCAGGTATGCTTCCTCGCCCTCACTGATTGCGTTCACCTGGCAGCGCTCATCCTTGCAGACACCGCATGCCGTGCAGGCGTCAGTGTCGATCTCGGCATAATAGTTCGAATTGACCAGTACCCAGTTATCCGCCATGTTCGCCCGGTTGACATGCGCAAGGAACTGGCAGCAGCAGCCGCAGCAGTTGCAGATGTACCACTGGTCGCCTATGGTGTTTGACACCTGGTGAACAAGCCCGTCTTCCTCGAATTTGCGAAGCGACTCATGCGCTTGCTCCTTTGAAATTACGTCAAATCCGGGGATGTCATCGAAAGCCCCGGGCTCGGAGGAAATGGACAGACACCCCCCGGCGGGAAAATCACACCCCTGGCCTATCATGCGTTTTTCCTTCCTGCAAACGCAGTCGTGCGCCGCAAACGATTGATTGCCCTCGAGCAACTTGGAAAGTGAGTTGAAACTCATGGTCTCCCTGCTGTCGGCGATCTGGGTTTGGACGGGGATAGTCCTGTGAAACGACGGATTGTTTTCCATCAGCTGTTTCATAAAGATCGGAAGATACGAGTCGCTGAGGGCCGCAAACTCTTCATCCTGCTGAAAAAGAACTTGTTCGTCATGTATCCAGAGCCACTGGTTGATACCGAAGAGAACGCCGTCCTCGGTAGGTTCCATCTCGGACAGTCCTCGCATGCCCATGGAATTCAGCGTTTCACTGAAACTGTCAAGGGGTCGCCCGGTGCGCTCAGCGATCTGCTCTGCGGTCTCGGGGTTCATTTTCAGGTCGCAAAAGAGGTCCGCCTCCTCGGGAGTGAAAACCTTTTTCAGCAGTTTCATTTCGACGCCGCTCTCGGTGGCGGGAAAACCCTGGGGCAAAGTATCGAGAACTCTTGCCAACTTCCTGTAAATATCGTTACTCAATCAGATCACCTCCATATGTTTCACATAAATATCCCCGCCGGATACCAGCCGTAAACCCTCCGTGGCTCCGCATTGAGTACAGACTGCCTCATCAATTTTACCATCCGGGAGTTCAAAGTCTTTTCTGCATTTTTCGCAGCCCATTACAATGGGGTCTATTTCAAGTTCCAGTTTTGCCCCCTCGGTAACTGTTCCTCGGCTGACATAGCCAAAAGCGTGCTGAAGAAGCTCTTCCACAAGGCCGCTTAGTTCTCCCGCCCCTATCGTAATTGAGGTAACCTTTCTCGCATTATTTGCTTCGGCGTGTTTTTCCACTACTTTCTGTATATTTCTAAGCACACCCATTTCATGCATGTAAATTCCTTTACTTCTTCCAATATGTTTGCGGTGTTTTACTTAAATGTAATTAATACTTCAAACTCTATATGCTATCTCATAACGTAGGTAACAATTTTCCCAGTTCCCTTCGCATGATTTTGCCGGTGCTGGTGGTTGGCAATGCATCTACAAAATGTACGTCACGGGGCAATTTGTAGGCCGCCAGGTGCTGCCGGCAAAACTCGATGATCTCTGTTTTGTCGGCCGCTGCATCGGTTTTCACTACAATAAAGGCATGGGCCAGCTCCCCCTTGAGTTCATCGGGAACCTTTCCCACAGCCGCCATGGCCACGGCAGGGTGTTTCAACAACACCCGCTCGATTTCAGCAGGATACACGTTGTAACCGGCCGTTACGATCATGTCTTTGCGCCGGTCCACAAGGAAAATGCAGCCCTCTTCGTCCATATAACCCACATCACCCGAGTGCAGCCATCCATCAGGCTCAATGGTTTCGGCAGTCGCCGTATCGTTGCCCCAGTATTTTTCCATTACAATGGGGCCGCGGATCATCAATTCCCCCGGTTCGTCTACAGGCATGGTTTTTAACGGGTCCCCAAAATCAACGATTTTCGCCTCGACATAGGGCAGCTGCACACCGATGGATCCGTGTTTGGCCTTGTTGTAGCAGGGGAAGGTGGTGCCAAGGCCAGCAATTTCCGTCATACCCCACAGCTCGATCAGCGGGCAGCCAAATCGCGATTCCACCTCGCGCATCTTGTCCACCGACATGGTCTGCCCCCCGACGGTGCATCGTGTCAGGGAGCTTACGTCAAACTCGCCCAGTTCAGGATGGTTGAGAAAGAGCAGGTACATGGTCGGCACCCCTTCGAACATGGTGGCGCGGTGCTCCTGGATCGCCCCAAGGGCTTCCTTCTCATCGAATCGGGGCAGCAAGACCAGCTTACCGCCCAGCGCTATCATGCCGTTCATGACCACGTTGCCATACACATGGGCCGACGGCAGGGCCGTTACCGCGCAGTCCTGGGCGGTCTTGACATGCATATTGGCGGTCATAAAAGTGTTGGTCAGCACGGCCCGGTGGCTCAGCGCCGCCCCTTTGGGATGTCCCGTAGTACCGGACGTGTAGCAGATCGTGGAGATGTCCTCCGGCCTTCTTTCACAAACCCGTGCTTCCGGTGAGCTGTTTTCCACCAGGGCGGGAAAGTCAAGAATAGAATCGTTTACCTTCTCGTAGCTGATCACATGGGCAAGGTTTTCGACATCGGCAACAGCCGCATGGGTCGCCTCGGCTTTCTCCGCCGACAGGATAATAGCCTTGGAACCGCAGTCCTCCAGCACGAACCTAACCTCCTGCGGGGTGAGCATGACATTAATGGGATTGATCACCGCACCGGCCTTCGCTATGGCATAGTACGAGACAACCCACTGCCAGGCGTTGTTGGAGTACAGCGACACCCGGTCTCCCGGGACAATACCCAGCTCTGCAAGGGCATTGGCCATTCGATTGCTCAACGTCTCAAGTTCGTTGAATGTAAAGCGCCGGTCCTGAAAAACCAGGGCCGTCTTATCACCGTGAGACCGTGCCGCTGCCGGCAGTATCTCCCCGATGTTTTTTATGTCTGAAATCATCAAAACCCCCTTTCATACAGATATGCCTCGTTATTATTCAAAATCGAAGATCGCATCAAGTTCCTCGTCTTTCACCTGAAAGGTAATATCATGCGGCGGCACCGGCTCGGTTTTGAAAAAGGCCGGCAGCCGGTCGTGCTGACGGGTAAAACCGGCGGCCTTGTTGAAATCACGCTCCATGGTCAGCACCTTCCGGCCCAGGGCGGCCACATCGTCGCCCGTCAGGTTCAGGCCGGAAAAGCTGTTGAGCATGTCCACCAGGGCCTGGAAGGTCTCGGGCTGGTCCAGGGTGGCAAATGCTACAAACAGACACATTCCCGTGCAGTCCAGCGCCGCGGTGGCAATCTGCAGCTCCTGCGAGGTCGCTGCCTGGCCTTCGGGGCTGAGCGGGTCGAGATCCCCGCCGACGTTGAACACGTTCTGGGCAATTACATACCCGGCAGTATGATCGGCGCCCATGGTTGTGGTAGCATAGGTCACCCCGATGCCCTGGATGGCGCGCGGATCGTAGGCAGGCATGGCCTGGCCTTTGGTCACCGGTACGCGCTCGACGCCGAAAACCTTTCCGGTCACGGCCGCACCGTTTCCTATAATCCGGCCCAGGGGCGTGCCTTTCCCCACCTCTTTGACCAGGTTGATGGCTGCTTCGGCATCGCCGAACTCTGCCAGCCCGGCCTCCATGACCACCCCGATGGCAACACCTATATCAATGGTGTCCACACCGATATCATCATCCAGAAAATCAAGGGTGGCAATGGCGTCGATATCATCAATGCCGCAGTGGCCCCCGTGGGCCCAGACCGTTTCATATTCGGGCTGCTTGGTCAGGTACCGACCGTCTTTGTCGTGATAAATACCCGAGCAGCGGATGACGCACCCCTTGTGGCACCCGTGGGTGGCCTTACCCCCCCGGGCTTTTTCCAGGTCTGCCACGACTTCACCGCAAATCTTTCCGGCACCGTCAAATCGCCCCTGTTTGAAATTAAAAGTCGGATAGGCGCCCACTTCATTAAGCGCGTTGGTAACACCGTTGGTGCCATACATGGGAAGGGTCTCGGAGGTAACCGGATGGGCTTTCAGGCCCTTGACCCACTCCTTGTTGGCGGCGTTGAACTTTTCCGGGTCTGCGGCAGATCGCGTTTTTGTGCCGGCATCGTCGATGACGATCACCTTGACGCCTTTGGCACCCATCACCGCACCCACACCGCCCCGACCGGCATGGCGCGTGGGTCGAAGCTCGGGGTCCGTACAAGCAATTGAAGCGGCCGACAGTTTCATCTCGCCGGCAGGCCCGATGGACACACAGGAAATCTTATCGCCGTATTCTTTTGTCATGCGGGCGACCAGATCGTAGTTGGTCATCATTCTCAGGTCGTTATCCGGCAGTATTTCAGCCCCGTTCTGGTTGATGAGCACTTTGTAAAGGGTGTCATCGGCCGGTTTGCCCTCCAGAATAATGGCGGCATAGCCCAGGCGGGCCAGCATCTGGGAAGGCTGACCGCCGGCATTGGATTCCTTGATGCCGCCGGTAAGCGGGCTCTTGCAACCGATGGAAAGTCGGCCGGACATGGCCCCCATAGAGCCGCTTAAGAGCCCCGGGGCAATTACAAGCTTGTTATCAGCGCCCAGTGGATGACACAGGGGCGGTACCTCTGTGGATACAATAACCGAAGTCAGTCCCCGGCCGCCCAGTCCGGCATAGTCTCCGATGGTTTCCTCACTGACCGCCGGGCCGGATTCGTTACTCATATTTATTCTCAGAACCTTTTCCATGGCATGCCTCCTTATTATTTACGTTGGTTGTGACCACCCACCAGAGATCGGTTGAAAGGCTTTACGAAATCGCCGGTTCCGTTTCAGTATTTGGGTCTTCCACTCCCATGGCAAGGACAAGCACGAGGTGACAGGCCACAACGGTTGATCCGACGCACACAAGGCCGATTATCTGGTATAAATTGGCCGTGATTAGATGCACCCGCCAAGGGCGGGCATAGACAAATAATATATAACAGTGTTATTACTGTATAACAGGTGTACCTGTCAACAATAAAATTTCTTTGTCATCATCATCAAAGCTGAGGAAACTACTTCATTCTTTTCTTCAATTCCGACATTGTCAGGTTGATTTGCCCCATTAACCACCTTCTTTAGACGTATGTTCAATATTATTTACATTGGTTGTGATCATCCACCGGATGATCGGCTGAAAGGTTTTACGAAACCGCCGGTTCCGGTTCAGTATTTGGGTCTTCCACCCCCATGGCAAGGGCAACCAGGGGAAGGCCGGCCACAACGGTGGATCCGAAACACATTATGCCGATCATCCGGTATGAATAGGCCGTGATTAGATACGCGCCAAGGGCGGGCAGGAAAACCCCGCAAAACGGCGCCAGCGCGCCAAACAGGGCGGACATTCGCCCCAGGGGATCCACCGCGGCGATAATTCCCATTGCATAGGGCATGTTGAAGCCAAAGAAAAATCCGTAGCCAAGCAGAGAAACGGCGTAGAGGACCGGTTCACTGGCATAAGTGGTGCCTATGAAACAGGCCCCAATCCCCAAAAGGCTAAATACAAGGGGCAGGATGCGGCCATACTTTCTGCCGACCCAGGTGGGAAAGGCCGCCCCGACCAGTCCCGTAAGGCCGGTGCCGCCGAGAACCCATCCGATTTGCTCCACGGACAGGCCCAGTGTCACACCGATCCTTTCAGAAAACGACCAGATAAGTGTCTGGCCGGAAAAAAGGGCAGCACTTGAGCAGACCACCAGGCAGACAACCCACACGGATACGGACGGGCTCTCTTTGCCTTCCTCTTCTTCGTCCGCTGACGCTTTCGGCAACCATGTAAACACCCAGAAGGTGCATAGAACAAAAGCGGCGAGGGACCAAAAGTAGGCACGGGGGCCGAACCCGGATATCACGTACGAGAAAAGGACCAGTAAAAAGGCGGCGGCCAGGGCAAACACGGCCTCAGCCAATCCCATCAATCGTTCGGGCTCCTTTGTTCGAGCAATGACGGCAAACAGGACTGCAGTCAAAATCCCGCAGCCTGCGCCGTTAATAAAGCGAGAGACGCCCACCGGTACATAACCGGTGGCCATTGCTGTCATAGACTGCCCGGAAATAGCAACAAGCCCGCCGATGAAGGCCATTTTTCTCAGGTCCATTTTCCCCACAAAAGGCGAAAGGAGCAGAGACAGGGCGGCCGTCCCGGCCATTTCAACACTGAGAAGAACACCCGCATGCTCCAGCGAGAACTGAAAGCCGTCCGTAAGCACACCCATAGTAAGCGGCATCAGCTCACCGCCGAGCCATGCTGTTATTCCTCCAATGCTCAGGGCCACCACCAGCGTAAGCGGCGCACCCATATCAAATTTTTTATTCATTAGAGTAAAACTCCCCTGGATGACGAAAATTCATCATTCAGATCCTTAGCAATTCGGCTGCATTCTCATAAAATATTCTTTTTTCGAGATGCTTGTCACCTTTACACGCTTTTTTCATAATGCGCAGGGCAGGTCTCCGATAACCCCATGGCCAATCCGAACCAAATAAGACACGTTCAGGACCAAACGCATCAATAAGCTCCTGAACTGTTTTTACGCCTTTGAATGTACAATCGATATATACGTTCTTATGAACAGCCGCCATTTCTTTTATTTCCAGCCATTGTGAAAGTCCTGCGTGGCCTGCAACAAATTTTACTTTGGGAAAAGCCATGACCAATTCTAGAAAGTATCGAATTTCTCCATACTCCGGCCGCTGAAGGTTTTTTTTGTCTCCTTCGTTTAAGTAGTAATCGCTGATACCCGTGTGGACAAGCACCGGCAGGTCATGCACTGCAAAGGCTTCGACCGCCTCAAAAGTGCGCTTGCTGGTCAATTTCTCGTTTTGCAAAATAGGGTGTAGCTTTATTCCCCTGGCTCCATCTCGAACGTGCTGGTCCAGGGTCGCCTGAACATCATATTCACGGGTAAAATCAATGCCGGAAAATGGAATGATTGAGGGGTCTTTGTGAGCGGATATTTTCAAATCCTCAAACGTAACACGCGGCGGTATGGGTAAAGCAACACTGTGGGTAACGCCGGCTTTAACCATTGACTTCTTGAAATTCTCTCTCGTGCCGGCAAAATTTCGTTCCAGTTCACTTTCGACCGTTTTCTTGTATAACCAACCGTCAACATCAATTTCACCATCGTCCAATTGATCGAATCGATGGTTGATCCATTCGGAAAGTGATACGGGGTCAAGCATCCGTTTTTTTTTAATGCCTTTTTTTTCAATTAACGCACCGCCGTTTGGATAGCAGATATCGCCCAAATGTGCGTGGATATCGATTATTTTTTCCATTGCTTCTCCTTTGATTGTACTTTTTCCGTTTGATCTACTGTAAAGGTTACGCAAAGCTTGGTGCCAGTAGAGTATTTCCTCCAAATGGCACCCCTAAAGATGGCTAACCGCGTTGAGCTGAAAGGCTTTACAAAACCGCCGGTTCCGGTTCGTTTTTTGGGTCTTTTACCCCCATGGCAAGGGCAACCAGGGGAAGACAGGCCACAACGGTGGATCCGAGGCACATAAGGCCGATCATCCGGTATGAATAGGCCGTTATTAGATACGCGCCAAGGGCGGGTAGTATAGCCGCGCAAAACGGCGCCAGGGCGCCAAACAGGGCGGACATTCGCCCCTGGGGGTCCACCGCAGCGATAATTCCTATTGCATAGGGCATGTTGAAGCCAAAGAAAAATCCGTAGCCAAGCAGAGAAACGGCGTAGAGGACCGGTTCACCGGCATAAGTGGTGCCTATGAAACTGGCCCCAATCCCCAAAAGGCTAAATACAAGGGGCAGGATGCGCCCATACTTTCTGCCAAGCAAGGTGGGAAAGGCCGCCCCGATCAGTCCCGAAATGCCGGTGCCGCCGAGAATCCATCCGATTTGCTCCATGGACAGGCCCAGTGTCACACCGATCCTTTCTGAAAATGACCAGATAAGTGTTTGGCCGGAAAAGAGGGCAGCACTTGAGCAGGCCACCAGGCAGACAACCCGCACGGATACGGACGGGCTCTCTTTATCTTTTTCTTCTTCGTCCGCTGATGATTGCGGCAACCATGTAAACACCCAGAAGGTGCATAGAACAAAAGCGGCGAGACCCCAAAAGTAGGAACGGGGGCCGAACCCGGATATCACGTACGGCAAAAGGACCAGTAAAAAGGCGCTGGTCAGGACAAATACGGCCTCAGCCAATCCCATCAATCGTTCGGGCTCCTTTGTTCGGGCAATGGCGGCAAACAGGACTGCAGTCAAAATCCCGACGCCTGCGCCGGTAATAAAGCGAGAGATGCCCACCGGTACATACCCGGTGGCCATTGCTGTCATAGACTGCCCGGAAATAACAACAAGCCCGCCGATGAAGGCCAGTTTTCTCAGGTCCATTTTCCCCACAAAGGGCGAAATGAGCAGAGACAGGACGGCCGCTCCGGCCATTTCAACGCTGAGAAGTACAGCCGCATGCTCCAGCGAGAACTTAAAGCCGTCCATAAGCACACCCATAGTAAGCGGCATCAGGTTACCGGACAGCCATGCTGTTATTCCTCCAATGCACAGGGCCACCACCAGCTTGAACGGCACGCCCAGATCAAATTTTTTATTCATTAGAGTAAACTTTCCTCTCCGGCTATCATTATATTCATATTAACTCTTAAAAATTTCTATGGTGTACTTCTCCCCCGATCTTTTGGGTTGTTATGGACGATCAGGCGACCTCTTTGAGGGTGTCGCGCAGTCTATTGAGGACTTCGTCAATCTCTTCCCGGGTGACCACCAGCGGGGGTTCGAAACGGATCGCCTTGGCGTTGATCAAGGTTCCGGCCACCAGGACTTTGCGTTTGAACAGGCCGGCGGCGACTTTATAACCCACTTCGTTGTTGACAAAGTGCTGGCCGATGAGCAGGCCTTTACCGGTGATCTTTTCGTAGACTCCGGGGAACTCATCGGAGATTTTGTTCAGTTCGCCGATAAAATAGTCACCCATCTCTGCGGCCCGCTGGGCCAGGTTGTCGCGCAGCATCACCTGGATAGTGGCGATGGCCGCAGCACAGGACATGGGGTTGCCGCCGGTGGTGGTGGTGTGGATAAAGGGGTTGGGTTCCTCAAAGGATTTCCAGATCTCTCCGCTGCCCATAAAAGCGCCGATGGGCATGACGCCACCGCCCAGAGACTTGGCTGTCATCATGATATCCGGTTCCACGTTCCAATGGTCCACGCCCCACAGGGTGCCGGTTCTTCCCAGACCGGTTTGAACTTCGTCACAGATCATCAAGATGCCGTATTTGGTGCAGATTTCGCGAACCCTGGGCCAGTAATCATCCGGCGGAACGATGGCACCGGCTTCGCCCTGAATCGGCTCGCCGATGAAACCGGCAATGTCGATACCCACGGTGTCACAAATTTCCAGCTGCCGTTCCAGAGCGTCGGCATCCCCAAAGGGAACGAAGAAGTTCTGGGCACCATAGGGTTGCAGGGGCGCGCGGAAATCTTTTTTGCCCATGACACTGAGTGACCCGGAGGTTTTGCCGTGGAAGGCCTTGACCGTGGAGATGAAACTGTGTTTGCCCGTGTGGAGCCGTGCGATTTTAAGAGCCCCTTCCACCGCTTCGGTGCCGCTGCCCACAAAGAAGGCGTGGTCAATGTTGCCCGGTGTGATGTCGGCCATTATTCTGGCCAGAACGCCCCGCAGGGGGTCCATGAGTTCCTGGGTGGGAATACCGGATTTGCCGGCCTGGGCACGAACGGCCGCAACCACCTCAGGGTGCGACCAACCCAGATCGAGGGCGCCGTATCCACCGAGAAAATCGAGGTATTCGTTGCCGAAGTTATCGTAGAATTTGGAACCCTCACCGCGCCACTCGATGGCGGCGTAGTCACCGGCTTCGGTCATGGACTTGCGGTACTCCACCCAACCGGCATTGAAATGGTTGACAAAATTGTTTTTGGTCTCTTCGGAAATCCACCGGGCCGTAGTCTCGTCGATGGTTACCGAGTCCTGCCTGATGATCTCCAGCCATTTGGCTGAATATTCAAGCGCATTCTGGAAATTACTCATGATAGTTTCTTCTCCTGTCATATTATGTTATCTGATAAGCTGCGAAAGCAATCCTATTATTTACATTGGTTGTGATCATCCACCGGAGATCGGCTGAAAGGTTTCCGAAACCGCCGGTTCCGGTTCGTTTTTTGGGTCTTTCACTCCCATGGCAAGGACAACCAGGGGAAGACAGGTCGCAACGGTGGATCCGAAACACAAAAGGCCGATTATCTGGTATGAATAGGCCGTGATTAGATACGCGCCAAGGGCGGGCAT
>JABGPV010000018.1:0-22151 GCA_018644785.1 Deltaproteobacteria bacterium
ACACGGATGGACGGCATCTCCCCATGGGATGGCCGGAGTTCCACGTGATCTTTTCGCCTGTAATACCGCTTCACTGTGGCCCCGTTGTTCACCAGGGCCACCACGATCTCTCCATTCTTTGCGGTGGCCTGTTTCCGCACCACCACAAAGTCCCCATCCAGTATGCCGTCTTCCTCCATGGAGACCCCCTTGACCTGAAGGACGAAGCAATCGCCCTCGTCTGCCATGGAAGGCGGCACCTCCACCACATCCACATCCTCGATGGCCTCAATGGGTTCCCCGGCCGCTACCCGACCCAGAAGGGGCCATTCAAACTTTCGGGTCTCCACGGGGCTGATCACCTCGATGGCGCGCTTTTTATTTTTTCCTCTCGGCCGGCGGATGTACCCTTTTTTTTCCAGGATATTGAGATGGGTAGAGACGGTGTTGTAAGACGCAAATCCAAAGTGGGAACAGATTTCGTCAAAGGAGGGAGCCGTTCCCCACGCATCTATATAATTGGAAATATAGCTTAAAACCTCTTTTTGTCTGCCCGTTAATTTCATGGATCGCCGCTCCTTTCCCAAACACTGTTTTCCTCATGACGTAACGATATGAATACTGAAAGTTTTACTGTAAGTCAATAAAAAACACTGTCACAAAAAATCGGTCATAGAAAAGATTGTGTACGCCCGGCACGGGCGTGAACTTACGGGTGCAAGTCCTATCACGCTTGGCCCGACCCCATCTTCATCTTCCATTGTACCCTAACCATTTCGGTTTGATTAAAATTAGCCCTTGACACGTAGGGTAACCTATGTTACGTAACCAATGTAACGCAACGGTTGTTGCTTAAGCTGGAGGGAAATATTGTATGCCACCGAAGGTCAAATTCAAAAAAGAGTCTATCGTAAACGCAGCCTATGAAATTGTTCGCAAAAATGGATGGCAAGGGCTGTCTGCCCGTTCCATAGCCGAAGAATTGAAATCCTCCACAAGACCGATCTATTCCCACCTCAAATCAATGAATAACCTCGAAGAAGAGGTTGTCAAAAAAGCGATGGAATTACTTGAGGAATATATCAGAACGCCAAGAACAGGAGATAAATGGTTAGATCAAGGATATGGGTATGTTCTTTTCGCCAACAGGGAAAAACATCTTTTTAAAGCGATTTTTGATGAAAAACATAACCATTTTTATAAAAAAATTTCTGCAGAAATTTTTCGCAAAAATGGAGAAGATTTATCCGATGATCCTGATTTCAAGGATTTACCCCAAGGTTTTCAAACAAATATGCGGAAGGTAAGATGGGTGTATGTCCATGGCTTGGCATCTCTTTTGGCAGACTCTTTTGAATTCGATGAATATAAAACAGAGGAAGAGCTCGCCGATCTTATCAAAATCGTAAACACCTTAATATATAAAGGGGCAATGGCAATGCTGAATTCATCAGAATAAAAATTCTAAGTGTTAAATATCTGATTGTAATTGCAGTATTTCGAATTTCTTGCTGACCTCAGGTCACGATGGAGTCGGTTCTTTCCGATGTTTTTGGTGCAGAAAATAGCCGGGATGGGAATATGAGCCAAGGTCCGCAGCATGTGTTGCAGCGAAAGATAGGTCTGTTTTCCGCCACCAATCTGGTCATGGCCAATATGGTGGGGACCGGAATCTTTACCACCTCCGGCTTCATCATGGGCAAACTGCAAGACCCGACGGCACTTCTGCTCTGCTGGCTGGCCGGAGGGGTGTTGGCGCTATGTGGGGCGCTCTGTTATGCGGAACTGGGGGCCAACTTTCCGCAAGCAGGTGGAGAATACGTCTTTTTGCGCCACAGCTTCGGCCCGGCAATGGCCTTCCTCTCAGGCTGGATATCATTGACCGTGGGATTTTCCGCACCCATTGCCGCCGCTTCCATCGCCTTTTCAACCTATCTTTGGCCAATTATCGGACCGGAGAATGTTCCGGCTCTCGTATACAAGTTTGACGGAATCACCATCCTTACGTTTTCAATCAAAGAGGGTATCGCCATCGGGGTGATCCTGGCTTTAACCTTGGTTCACTATTTTGGCCTGACCTTTGGAAGCAAAGTGCAAAACAGCCTGACCCTGATCAAGTTGGGTATCATCGGTATTTTTATTTGTGCGGGATTTTGGATCGGTCAAGGCGACTGGTCAAACTTCCACGCACCGGCATGGAGCCGGTCTTTATGGCAAGGGGAATTCGCGGTATCTTTGATCTTTGTGGCCTTTGCCTATAGCGGTTGGAATGCCGCCGCCTATTTGGGGGCTGAAATAAAAAATCCGGCCCGCAACATCCCTCTGGCTTTAATCGTCGGCACTTCAATCGTTTGCGGTTTATATCTTCTTATCAATATTCTCTATGTTTATTCACTATCCCCGGAAGAAATGGGTGGTGTACTGGAAGTGGGAGCCCAGGCTGCGTCATCGCTTTTTGGCCCAAGAGCCGGCGTCTACTTCAGCCTGGCCATAACCTTGTGCCTGCTGTCATTGATTAGCGCCATGATCATGACCGGTCCACGGGTGTACTACGCCATGGCGCGGGACGGGTTGTTCTTCCAATGGATCGCACGGGTCAGCGGCAGCCGCCATACTCCCGGTGGCGCCATCTTTCTTCAAGCCTGCATAGCGGCCTTATTGGTGTTAACCGCTTCATTTGAAAAATTGCTCATATACATCGGTTTCACTCTCTCCATCACGTCTCTTCTCACTGTCGTGGGGCTTATGCGATTGCGGCGAAGGTCTGGTCTCACCGCCAAATACCGTACTCCCGGCTATCCCGTAACCCCTTTGTTGTTCATCATTGCAAACCTGTGGATCGTGGTTTACTGCCTGGCGACAACGCCCCAGGCGCCGATCGGCGGACTGATAACCATCGGCCTGGGGCTGATATTTTTTCAATTTTTTAAGCGAAGGAAAGGAGTCTGAATATGGGAACTGGGATAAATTGCAGCAATTCTGAAGATAAACTCGGGCCAAAATGGATCGCCATTGCAGTCGTTTCCGCAATTCTAATGTTTGTGTTTCTTGCATGGGCGGTAAATGCCCCAAAGAAGTCGATTACTGCAGCTTTCAACATGTGTTTTCGGAGCATTGCCGCTCAGGACCCGGACCCCAAGACCCGTAACCCCGACTATCTTGCGGCCAGGATCGTCAATCTGGATCTCATGCGCGAGTACATGGGGTGGACCTTGGACTTCGAAAGCTCAGTCAATTCCATAAACCACGATAAATTATGGATATTTTATTACGTCACCGCCCGCACCAAACACATCGATTCCGTATTGCTGAAGGAACTCAAAAGCGGTGTGAAGCAGGTGGTGATTATGGGGGCAGGTTATGATACCAGGGCTTATCGTTTTTACAAGGATTTCCCCAAAGTCAGATTCTTTGAAGTGGATTTACCGGTCATGGTGGCCGATAAAAAAAGCAGGGTGGAGAGCAACCTATCGGATCTGCCTGTAAATGTCGTCTACGCGCCCATAAACTTTAACACCCAGGAGTTGGGCCAGGTGCTTGCCAAAGTTGGCTACCAAAAGGACCGGAAGACCCTGTTCATTTGGGAGGGAGTTGTCATGTATCTGGATGCCGCGGCCGTTGAGGGCACCTTGCGGTTTATTGCCAAAAACTCCGCTGCGGGAAGTTCGGTGGTGTTCGATTATATGCCGCCTTCAGTGGTGGAAGGGACTTACACCAAGGATCCCTATGCCATACGAATGGCGGATTTTGTCAGAAGTCAAGGTGAGGCGTTTACCTTCGGTATTGATCCGGATGAGTCCGGTGCTTTTCTTAAAAAACAGGGCCTGAAGCAAGTGCGCAACATAGGGCACGATGAAATGGTCAAAAGGTACATGACCGGCAGCAATGGCAAGCCTTTCGGTACCGTGCCGAATTTCTTTTGGATTACCCATGCAAGGGTGCTTGCGAAATGATTTATGGAAAAAAGAACAAAAAAAATAGGGGTCACACCTATTATCCTTAAAGTTGATCATTCCTTCTTGACTGCTTGGAAGAATCAAAAGGTGCGTATGGTTCGTCATCAGGCAGTATCCAAGGATGGGTGCAAGGTATTGCTTTGCTGATTTTCCGGCCCATTCGAGATAATAACACCGGTCATCTTTATCCTTGAATACGTCTTGGCGGTTGTTTCCCCGCTGTATGGCGCGGTGTCAAATAAAATAGGAGTGACCCCTTTTTCTTTTTTCTGATATTAATGTGGATGAACTCCAGCCGAGCTTATTTGATGTAATCAAATTTCTTCTTAGTTTTGATTAATTTTCCATATTCTCGAATCCAGTCCAATTCCTCGGTTGTTAAAGCCCCTTGCTGTATCGCTCGAAAATTCATCATCAACTGCTCCCTGTTTTTCGGACCAGTCAGAACCAGGTGAACGTGGGGATTCGATAAAACAAATCTATAACAGAGTTCAGGTGTCAGGGGAGGTATTTTTCCCTCTTCCTTGTTACCCGGCCAGGGAGGCATTTCAAGATCTTTCATAGGTTTGATCAACTGCTGCCAAGCCAACGCTGTATAACTGATAACAGAAGGATTCCGTTTTTTTAAATGGGGGAAAATATCCTCTTCTGCTCCAGTGTGTTTGGCATTATAGCGGATCATTAGCAGGTCGAGTTCCGAATCCAAGGCCAGTTTTCCAGCCCGTTTCCTGTCATGGATACTGGTTCCAATGGCCCTAATCTTACCTTCCTGTTTAAGTTTCAACAATGAATCGATGACGCCCTGGCTATAAGTCGATGTCCTCCCCAGCCAACCAAGTTTGAAGACATCTAGGTAATCGGTATGTAATTTTCGTAGAGCTTTTTCAACATTTTGGCGCACCTGCCAGCCAAAGAATCCCCAACCAAGCAGAGCCACCACGTTCTTCTCTCTGTCTTTTCTGATTACTTCCTTAATCCCTGCTGTAACCTTTTTAAAACTAGAACCCCAGACCCAGTAATTAGCTCCATGTTCCGCAGCCCATTTGACATCAGAAGAATCTATTCCATAGTTGCCAGCAATACCCATCCTGAAGACCTTTCTCTCAATTACAGGCAATACCCTAAATGCAAAATCACTTTGAATAATGTTGTGTTTTGATGTCATCTGAGCTCCTAATGAGTATCTTGAAAATCACAATATCCCAACGTTTGGAGTATGCTTATTCTTCCTGCCGAACAATGTTTACACAGCTTGTATAAAACAGCAAACACAGGCTGCTTCCTTCCGTATAAATCAGGTCAAAGCCCATCCAAAGGACATGGTATCTCTGATGATAATATTAGCCGCTGATTGTTTCAAGATTTTTCGGCAGGATGCAAATGAGGTATCAGTTGGTCCATCAGGAGATGACAAAACAGCCTTATCCGATTAAATTTTTTGCCAAGGGCATGAATTAAGTGAGGTGTCCCCAGAATTTGTGCAGAACTTGTGCGTACACGGTCTGTACCCATATAGTGCCATTGCAGCCATTCCTTAGTGGAAAAGATTGAAAATCATTTTTTTCTTCGGCGTGACGCGCATGGATCGGTGGATACTTTATACCCGCCTGGATCTCAATTATTCAAAAAAACGGATACTTCTTACCCGGATTGATTGGGTCTGTGGGGGGCGTCGGGTCCTCCTAAGTGCGAATGTCGGTTAATTTACACCTGAAATCAGGATATTATGGAATATTCAGAAGGTCTGGCACAATCATTGCTAAATCTCTGAGTAAACCCATGAGAAGCCGCTCATGGTGCTTTGTTCATAACGACGGATTGATGGCGGAGGGATGAAAATGAAAAAATATCTAAAGATGTTGGGTTTGGGCGCTTTATTTGTGGGGCTTGCAGGTTTTGGTTTTCTCTTTTTTGTATCGCCCCATGACTCCATAGCCTGCGGTGGAAGGGGAGGCGGGTCGTGCGGATGGGGTGGTTCACAGGGAGGAGCGGATTACGTTCCCCAGCAAAGAGGGTCCGGAGGATGGTGGCCCGGTGCTTCGTCCAGAAACGCCGTCAGGGGTTCTGATCTCAGTCAGGACCAGGCCCGGGGTATCCTGGCGCGCCATGTGGCCAGATTAAATCCGGAGCTGAAAGTGGGGCCCATGGAGGATGCGGGCAGTTTCTACAAGGCAGACGTCTTTTCCAAGAACAACGAGGTTGTCGACCGCCTGGGCATCGACAAACAGTCGGGACGATTGATGCCGGTCAATTAGCCTGTAATCTTGTTAATCCGCGCCAGAAGGTTTTTCAAAAGGAGGTGAATACTGATGGAAAGATTCATGATTCCCAGAGTCGCCCACTGTAGTGCCGGCTGCTGGCGAAAGTCCCCGGCAAGACGTTAAACTGCCCATGGTTATGACCGAAAGAACAAATCTGCCCGCCTGCGGGAGCTTCCGGGCTTCCATGGCGGGCCAACACTTTAACGTTTGATGGGACCCGTGTCGGGGGAAATTATGCCGAAAGGTCGAAACAAATTGGATGTCATGATTTTTTTCCTGCTGATTGCCATTCTGGCAGGTATGCCCCTGGGCCTGCTTGTGTACGATCGGAAGGTATGGCAGAAAAAAATACCCCCCGGTGCCAAGGTCTTTACGCTTACCGGCCACGCTGAAAAGGGGTGGATTTCCGGTGATGTCCATGCCTTTGAGGTCCTCTCGTTACTGAAGCGAAGCCATGGGGTAGAACGACCGGTTATTACGGTTACAAAGGGGGACCAGGTGGTATTCAGGCTCCGGAGCAGCGATGTGATTCACGGTTTCAGCCTGAAAGATTTCGGTGTTTTTATTACCGATGGCATTCAGCCCGGCAAAACAACACTGGTGAGCTTTGTGGCGGAAAAAGCCGGTATTTTCACCTTTTCATGCAATGCCATCTGCGGCGACATGCACGAAAAAATGCAGGGATCTCTGGTGGTCAGAGGTTGATTTCGGGGGTGGTAGCATCATGACAAGAAAGGCCTATATAGCGATCATTGTTGCGCTGGTAATTTTTTCAACCGTGATCTATTTTGAAAAAAAGAGTCCGGCCCAGACCGGACCCCCGGGAACCGAAACCCCAGGGATAAAAGGCCGCGTCATGTCCACATACGGGCCCCTGGAAAATGCGAGGGTCAGGGTCCCGGGGAGTGAACATTATGCGCTCACGGACAGACAGGGGATGTTTACGCTTCCTTCAGGCCCCCTGCCCGGGGAAAAATCGCGCATTACCGCAGGGAAGGCGGGCTGGTTTAACAATGTCCAGGTCCCTTCAGTTTATGGCCGGCCGATCGACATCTTTCTGAACCCGGTGTATCTCAACGATCAACCCGACTACCGGTTCATTTCCCCCGTGACCTGTGCCAAGTGTCATGGGGAGGTGACCCGTTACTGGGACCGGTCCAAAATGGCCCATACGTCCTCCAACCCCATGGTCCTGGATATGTTTTACGGAACGGATGCTCTCAATCGGCAGGGCGTTGCCCCCGGTTACCGGCTGGACAACCCGAAGAAAAATGGCGAGTGCGTTGCCTGTCACGCGCCCTCTTCGGCGGCGTCGGGTGGCGCGCCCCGGGATTTAAAAGCCGTACTGCAATCTCCCCTAACGGAATGGGACGGTATCAGCTGTGATTATTGCCACAAGGTGAGAAACGTGATTCCCGATGCCGAAAAGCCCAGCGGAAGGGCGGCAGTGCTGGAAAGGCAGTCTTCGAAAAGGGGTTCGTCCATACTGATCTTTGGCCCCTACGACGATGTGGTGACGCCTCCCATGGCGGCTTCCTACAACCCCCTGTTCAGTGAGGCGAAGTTCTGTGCCACCTGTCACAGTCATTACCGAAAACTGGACGGAGAAAAGGGCTGGGACCCAAAAGGTGTCTATTCTGCTGACGAATGGGAAGGTCTCAAGATGAAGAATAACCGCTTTCTGCCCATTCAAACCACTTTCCAGGAATGGGAGCAGTGGCAGAAACAACTTCCTTTCGACGATCCCAATAAAGGGAAAAAATGCCAGGATTGCCACATGGGATGGCGAAAAGAGATGCTTCCCTACGACCACTATGTGGTGGACGGAATGGCCCGGCGCATGTGGGGAACCTACCGGTCTCCGCAGGATATCCGCCCCCACCATTTTGACGGAGGGACGCAGACACAGCTTAAAACCGCTCTGGCCATGGAACTGGAAGGGGAGATCACCGGCAAAAACCTGGATTTGAACGTCTATATTACCAACACCAATGGCGGCCACTGGGTCCCCACGGGGGAGACCATGCGAAGCGTCATGCTGGTTCTCAATGTCTCTGATTCAAAGGGAAAGCCCCTCAAGATGATCAAGGGGGGGACGCTGCCCCGCTGGGCCGGTGAAGGGGCATTGGCGCAGGGTAATTATGCTGGGTTTCCGGGAGCGGTGTTCGCACGGATTCTGGAGGACAGGGAGGGCAACCTGCATGCCCCCTTCTGGCGTGCCACCGGGATTTATTCGGATACCCGGATCAGGCCGAAAAAAACGGTCGCTTTGAAGTTCCAATTCGCTCTCACAGACCCTGATGACGAGCCCACGGCCGAGGCCGATCTCATTTACCGGCCGGTCATAAAACCCCTGGCCCTCAAGAAACGTTGGGTTGCGGAAGATATTCTGATTGCCAGGAAAGTCTGGTAGAAAAAAGGAGAATAACGGGTTATGGCCCATTTTTTTATGACAGTTTCAATGGCACTTATTTTGGTCCTCACCGTTCCGTTTCACGCGCTCGCCGGAGGCATCAAGGGAAAAGTAATGGTGAAAGGGTTGCGGTCCCCCGCCAATATTCTGGTCTTTGTGTCAAAGGCCCCGGTTTTTGAAGGGGATGTTTCCAAACTGAATTTTGTCATGGACCAGCGGAACCTCACCTTCATCCCCCATATTTTGCCGGTTCTTGCAGGAGCAACCGTCCAATTTCCCAACCATGACAAAGTGAGCCATAATGTATTTTCCCTGTCGAGGACCAAGAAATTCAACCTGGGCAGCTACGCGGCCGGAACGTCCAAAGACGTGGTATTTGATAAACCCGGTATTGTGGAACTCCGTTGTGATGTTCATGCGGAAATGATCGCCTATATCATGGTGCTCAAAAACCCCCACTGGGCTGTGACCGATGATCAAGGGAACTTCCGGATTCCAGACAAAGCGTTTATTGCGAAACAGGGGTTGGCCGGTGTCGCCGGCCTCCCGGCGGGAAAATACGTGTTCAAGACGTGGCACGAAAAGTTGAAATCCGTTAAGAAAACGGTGGAAGTGCCGGAAGAAGGAAACGTGACGGTTCAGTTGAATCTCAGGCGGGGGACACCCGGGGTCTTGTACAAATAGGGCCTGCGCGTGCTCAGCGTGAGAACGTATGGAAAAGAGATTGAAAAATGCCGTCTTTCTCATCCTGGTCACCCTGGTGCTGGCCATCGTGGTTCCCGTAGCGATCCGATTTATTCCCCATGAGACCCGCACCCACCACATTTCCCTCAAAGCCAAAAAATATGGTTATTCCCCTTCGAGGATTGTGGTTAATAAGGGGGATACCATTGTTCTGAAACCCACCTCCCTCGATGTCACCCACGGATTTTTACTGGACGGGTACCCGGTTGATCTGGTGATTAAACAACAGGGCCTCAATTTTTTGAAATATACCTGGGAGGACGACGAGGGCGCCCTCCAGACCGACTGGGACAAGGTTTCCCAGGTGGAGTTTGTGGCCGACAAATCCGGAAAATTCACTTTTCGATGCACCCAGACTTGCGGGGGCCTCCACCCTTTCATGACCGGGGAGCTGATTGTGGGGCCCAATACCGTCTATCACCTTTTTATGGCCCTTTCCATCTGGTTGACCATCAGCCTCCTGGGGTTGTTCAGGGTCACTTCAAAATCACTTTTTTCAGGCTTTAGGAAGCGGAACCTTCTGGAACGGTTTCCATGGTTTAAACGGATCGTCAAACTCCGAAGTTTTCAGTTTCTGGTGACTTTCCCCAATCTCATTGTTTTTTACCTTTTTATCATCAGTGCCCTGTGGGGAAGTCCCGTGGGCAACCACAACATCGCCATTATCTTTGTGTGGATTGCCTGGTGGTTCGCATTGAAGGCCATCCTGGTTCCTCTGGGGGGCAGGATATGGTGCATGGTCTGTCCGCTTCCCGCGCCGTCCGAATGGATCAGTCGAAAAAGTTTCACCGCCGTACGATACCTTCAAAAACCGTTTAGAGGTCTGCACCACCGGTTCACGGGCCTCCAGAAGGACTGGCCGAAACGGATCAGCAATATCTGGCTGCAGAATATTCTCTTCCTGGCCCTGATCTCCTTCGGAATCATCCTGATCACACGCCCGGTGGCCACCGCCATGATGTTTCTCCTGATTCTGGCTGCAACCCTTGTTCTGGGCCTGATTTTCCGGCGGCGGGTTTTCTGCCTGTATCTTTGCCCCGTGGGAGGGTTTTTGGGGACCTACTCCATGGCCTCCATAACCGAAATCCGCGCCATAGATCCGGAAGTCTGCAGGAAGCACAAAGAGAAACCCTGTTTAAAAGGCGGACCCAATGGGTGGGCCTGCCCCTGGAAACAATACCCCGGAAAGATGAGCCGGAACAATTACTGCGGGCTTTGCACCGAGTGTATCAAGAGCTGCCCCAAGGACAATATGGGACTTTTTTTGCGGCCTTTCGGTTCGGATCGAAACCTGAAGGGGTATGACGAAATGTTCAATGCGATTATTATGCTGGTTGTGGCCATCGCATTCAGCGTCACCATGCTGGGGCCGTGGGGGTTTATCAAGGAAGCCGCCAATGTAACGGAGACCCGGCAGGTCGTTCCCTTCCTGACCTACCTGGCCGCCCTCTGGGGGCTGGCTCTCGTCGTCGTTCCGTCTCTTTTTGCAGCGTCCGCAAAAGGCGCCGGACTCCTTGTGGAGGAGGACGTCAACCAGCGGACCCTGACCCTTCGCCTGGCTTACATCCTGATCCCCGTGGGGATCTTTTTCTGGATCGCATTCAGTCTGCCGCCGGTCATGATCAATTACAATTATATCCTTTCCGTGCTTTCCGACCCCCTCGGACTGGGGTGGGATATCTTCGGAACGGCCAACTATCCTTTTAACCCCCTCATCCCTGAATGGATCCCGGCCATCCAGGGAACCCTGCTGCTGGCGGGGCTTTATTTCGGCCTGAGCCGGGGGTACCTGGCCTTGGGTGAGTTGTTTTCAGACCCCCGTTCCCGGGCCCGGGCCATGATCTTTCCGTCTCTGTTTGCCCTTCTCATGGTCAATGTCCTGGGGAAACTGTATATGGGGTGATAAGCCTGTGCATTTCACATTCTAGGTTGTGGGCGTAGCTCGCCTTAGAAAAACACTTGCTCGAATCCATATTTATCTCATATCATGGCCGCAGCCATTCAAAATCAATCCATGGAGCGGAATCCTCTTGAAAAGATACCGGGATTTTAACACCTACCTCAGGGAACAGTTCGGCGAAAGGGTACAACGCATCTCATTGGATGCCGGACTTGGATGCCCCAATCGTGACGGAACCGTTTCCAGGGGCGGGTGCATCTTCTGCGATGCCCGGGGGTCCGGCACGGGGGCTTTTTCAGAGGATCGGAAATCCATCTCCCGGCAAATCGCAAAAGCAAAGGAATTCATCCGCAAACGCTATAAAGCACAAAAATTCATTGCCTATTTTCAATCCTTCACCAACACCCACGCACCCGTTGCCCATCTGAAAGGGCTCTACGACGACGCCTTAAGGCATCCGGATATGGTCGGTCTTTCGGTGGGGACCCGGCCCGACTGCGTCAATGAAGAAATCCTTGAAATGATCCGTCTCTACCGAAAGGACTATCTGGTCTGGATGGAATACGGTCTTCAGTCGGCCCATGATAAAACCCTTCACACCATCAACCGGGGTCATTCCGTCGAATGTTTTGAAAAGGCGGTTCGCATGACCCATGATTTCGGGTTGAACGTATGCGCCCATGTGATTCTGGGGCTTCCCGGTGAGGATCGCCGGATGATGCTGGAAACGGCGGAATTTATCGCCGGCCTGCCCGTTTACGGGGTCAAAATCCATCTCCTTTACGTCATACGCGGAACCCCTCTGGCCGAACGTTACCAAAAAGGGGGGTTCCGTTGTCTGGAAAGGGATGAATACGCCAACCTGGTGGTGGACTTTCTGGAGCTTCTGCCCCCTGATATGATTATTCAACGGCTCACCGGGAGATCCCGGAAAATCCGATCTGTTGGCGCCGGAGTGGGCCATTCACAAAATGGAAAACCTGAAATGCATTCAGGATACACTTGAAAGGAGAGAGACATGGCAGGGACGTCTTTACAAAAAATCTACTGCGGGAACATGAAACTGGATGGCCTTTATATTCATATGGCTTCCACGGAAAAGGGGGCGCTTCGCATCGGTCTCAGTTTGCGTTCAAAACCGGATGCAAAGGGCTTTTTCAAAAAACTTTATCCAAATTCAGAACTGGTGGAGGACCATGATGCCAACCGACCCCTTCAACAGGCCATTGAAGCGGCCTTTTCCAATAAGGAACTTCAAGATGAGCTACGCCTGGACGCTGCCTGCACCCCGTTTCAATGGTCCGCCTTGAAAGCCATCGCCAGAATCCCTTTTGGGGAAACCAGGACCTACAAAGAAGTGGCGGCCATGGCGGGAAGCCCTAAAGGGGCCCGGGCCGTGGGACAGGCCATGGGGAGAAATCCCCTGCCCCTGATCTTTCCGTGACACCGCGTTGTTGCCGCCGGGGGTCTCGGCGGGTTCGGCAGCGGGTTGGATGTTAAACGTTATTTACTGGAACATGAAGGAAGAGACACCAGGATCGAGGCAGCAAAGAATGTCCCGGGGTAGGGGATAATGGGACCATAAACTAGAGCAGAAAAAAGGATGCTTCAGGAAATTTCTTCCAGCGCGCGTTCCAGGCTTTTGGGGTCCTGAACCGTAAACACGCTTATGGCATGATCGGGGGAAATGATCTTTTTGAGCAATCCGGCCAACACTTTCTTCGGACCCACCTCCACGAAAGTATCAACGCCGTCATCCAGCATTTTTCGCATAATATCATACCACTTCACCGGGCTCACCAGCTGGTTGGCCATAATATCCTTGATACGCAGGGGATCCGTTTCACCTTTGGCCGTGGCATTAAAAAGCATTTCCGACCGGGGGGGTGAAAAAGGGATATCTTCCATGAACGCCCTGAATTCATCCACACCACCCTGCATGAGTCCCGAATGCCAGGCGCCGCTGACCTTCAAGGGAATAGCCTTCCCATTTTTCTCTTTGGCCATTTTGACAGCCCTGGCCACCGGATCCTCTTGCCCCGTAATGACGATCTGCTGGGCCGTATTGTGGTTGGCCACATCGAGGATCTCTCCATCCTTTGCTTCCGCCACAATTTCCAGGACCGTTTCCATATCCAACCCGATTACCGCTGCCATGTGGCCGGGGTTGCTTAGCGCTTCCCGATGCATCAACGCACCCCTTTTATGCACCAGTCTGAGGGCATCCTTTTCACTGAGAATGCCCGCTGAGACCATGGAAGCACATTCTCCCACACTGTGGCCTGCCGAAACGCTTGCCTTGATGCCCGATTCATTTAAAACGGAAAGGCATGCCAGGCTGACGGCAGTAATGGCCGGCTGACAATTTTCCGTAAGGGTCAATTCCGGCATGGGACCTTCAAAGCAAAGTTTGCTGATGGGTTTTCCGCAAATCCGGTCCGTTTCCCTGAAAATATGCTCGACTCCGGGAAATGGGTCTACCAGCTCCCGGCCCATGCCCACGAACTGTGAACCCTGTCCCGGAAATAGAAACGCTATCTTATGGCCCATGAAAATCTCCTGTCATATCAAATAAAACGCGGAGAATCTTTTTCCGCGAGGCCTTTGAAAAATGTTCAGTTTTGTTCAAGATCAAGAAAGGCGAAAATTTCAACCGCAGGAATATACCAAGATATTTCGAGGATTGACCCATTTTATTAAGAACGGGTGAGACTGACGCCGAGATTGGGCAAAAGGGGACGTTTTTTAAAGGTCTCCCCGCTGTGGAGGGTCTTTCAGTAGCGGGTCTCACTTTTGGGGTCTCCCACCTTTTTCCTGAACATCTCATCCTTTTCGACCTGATAGGCGGCAGAACCCGGTACCAGTTTCTGGTTGCGCGCCAGCTGCGCATCAATCTCCCGCTCCATTTCATCGAACTGTATGCTGCTCTGGCTGATGACCCTGTTGATCACATGGTATACGTCCTCATCCATCCCATAGATTTCAATGACCGACGGATCATTGATGAGCACTTCCATAAGATACTGTGTCATATAAAGAGAGTAGGGGTTTGGACGGGGAACCAACTTGCGGATGGGCGAAATGAAATATGTGAAATCAAATTCCGAACTGTTCGCCGCTTTTTTAACGCCCTTCATCAGGGCGCTTGAAAATGCGGCGGTGTTGTCTGTTTCTATGATTTCTTCCTGCAGCAGCGTTTGCATCAGTTTTCCATGGATTTCATCCAGTTTATACTTGAAAAACCTTCCCTGCTGATAAGCAAGCTGTTTTTCCTGGCGCTCCAGCCGCTTGACCAATTTTTCGTGAACCCTGCCGCTATCCCTGGTATGCATAGAAAACCTTCACCATTTACATTGAAATTAATCTTTACCCTTGGAAGGGCCTGATGCATCCTTTTTGGTCGTCTTTTCCGTAGCGGTTTTTGCTTCGACCTTTTTTGGCGGCGCATCACTGCCGGAAGATTTCTTTTCCTTTGTCTCCACCTGGCTGTTCTTATTCTTAGAGGCGTAGTCGGTCACATACCATCCCGTCCCTTTCAGATGAAAGCTACTATGACTGATGAGCTTTTTCATGCTGGCGTGGCACTGTTCACATTCAAGAATCGGGGGATCCGTGAATTTTTGTAAGGCCTCCACGTGGCTCCCGCACTTATCGCATTCATATTCATAAATCGGCATTCCTAAAAACCTCCTCCTTCACATTCAAGAAGCAATCGCGCACATCCTGTGGCCCTGATAGGAATCAAGGACATAATTTAATTTCGGCAGAGAAAAATCCTTTAAAATTTCAAAAGTGGTTTTGTGAACAATCTCTTCTTCTCTGAACCGTTTTCCTTCAGATACATCGAACATTTGATAAAAGTTGCAAAACCTTACAATATGGATCAGCTCATGGGTGAAGATATAAACAAGGAGCGGTAAAAGTGTGAGATAACGGTCCCGTTCAAGAACCTCCAGTATGGAATGATCCTGCAGGCAGATGAAATAGAAATCTCTATCTTTCATTCTCGAATCAAAACCATCCACCATCCGCATGCCTTTGAACAAAACGGCCAGTGCGGAAGAACTCATCTCCTCCGTTTCAAGGGAAGATCGGGTCTTGACATCATAGCGGTGTCTTTTCCATTGCCCCAAAGAGAATTTATAGAAATCTCCCGTTGCGTCTTCCGCAATTTCCAGAGCGTCGCTGACAACCGTAAGGTCATTTTTCTTGAAAAAGGCCATATACTTATGCCAAAGGTTCGTATTGGCGTCTTAACATGAAAAAATTAAGATCGGACGGAAAAATGTCAATGCCTGGCTGGTTTTTTTGTTGGTGGCGGTGACTGGATTTGAACCAGTGACTCTGCGGATATGAGCCGCATGCTCTGACCACCTGAGCTACACCGCCGCTTGCAATCTGGGCCTTAAATTTATGCAATTTTTTCTTTTTGTCAACCAAATAATGCCCTGATTGAAAAACCGTTTCAAAAAATGCCGGTTAGTGTCCTGATCTTTCACGTTTCTCAGCTCACAGATCAATCTTTTCAACCCCGCACCGATAACGGTACACGTCGAAACAGCTGCTGCATTCTTTACTTGTTCCGTGACCGTTCACCGGGTGCAGGGGACAGTTGTCAGGGGGCAGGATGAAATCCGATAATTTAGACGCGTGAATATGGATCGAAGCTGATTTTCTGCACCCTGTGAACGACAGAAAAATAAAATCCCTTGCAATCTTACGGCGATCTGTTATCAATAGTTTTTAACTATCCTACTGGTTGCATACACTAGGATTTTACCATTTTACGAAGTTCACCTTCCACAGATCAGCACCGGAGGAAAAATCATTTCCGGCCGGGGGGGGCAATGAAGAAAATTGTTTTCTAATGGAAACCTGTGAGGCCTGGGTAAAGAAAAAAAAGGGCATTCATTGCCTGGTTTTGAGTTGAAGGGGAAACATTGCCATCCCGTGCAAGATGGGTCAGGAAGGATTCTATTTTCCTCTCGCCGTCTTTCAGGTCGGCGCGGGACTTCATTTTATGGAAATGAACGTAGCGTGTCGCCCATGAACAGTAGCTCCGTTCTGTATGAATTGAATAGTGTCGTCGCCGCATGACGGCACGCATTTCGTCTAATAGCTTCATGGCAATAAGTTGTTGCAGGGTTGTTTTTTGAATGGAGTTTACTCTAGATATTCGATATTGCAAACAGGCAATTTTGCCTGATTATATCGGAAAGTGTTAACTATCAGGCAGATCCACCTGATAATCAATGGTTAAGCCCTTAATCGATGAGGAAATGTTCAAATGTAGATCCATATGAAGAACTTATGGAACAAAATACCGAGTTTGTTTTATATCATTTTATCTATCATAGCTTTCATGTCTATTTTTCTTTTTATAGGTAAACTATTTAACCAATTTACTTTAGTATTTTTGTCTACTTGGGTTCTAATTCCACTATTGCTTGTATTACTATCCAAAATAAAACTACCTAAATGGTTTAAATATTCCATTATACAAAAAGTTCGTACAATCTCTCTCGTAGTATCGATATTATTCGGTTTCTATTTGTTTTCTAATTTTAACTCTATTCGGGATCAAATCGGACATAAATTTATTGAAGGATACAGCAGTTATTACTATCCAGACGTTGATGAATATGGTCGAGAAAGTCAATCCATCGATATTTCAACATCTCATTGGTATAGTCGTGTTTTATTATGGCTGGGAGAATGGGGATACTTAGCGTTTTGTGTTTTAATTCCTTATTTAACTTGGAAATGTGGAAGTATGTTGATGTCTTCATTGGAAAAGTTAGAACAAAATAAGGTTTAACCAAACGTTCTACCCGACCCGCGACGGCTTCGCCGCGCGGGTCGGCAAACTTATCGTTGGCTCTCAAGTCTCACTTCGGTTTTTAAATTTATCTGGAGTCCTTCTGATGAATCAAACAGAAACGAACCTTGTAATCGAATGGTTTATAGATTTAGAGGATCAACTTAAGCAATTTTTACGAACAGTTCCTATTAATTGGAATCATAATGCTGTTCTCCCACTTCTATCTGGAATAATCACCGAGGCCGGTGGATTAGTTGATTCGATATTACGTAGGGAGTTTGATCTCACAGACTCTAAAATTAGGCGTCACAACCTCCGTATAAACAATTTTAGGGATCATTATGAAAAAAGGTTTTCTCTCTCATCAAAAAAATCAATTATTTATCAGCATCCTCCAGTTTTGTTGAGCCCTTTTCGTGGCTGGTCTTTGCCATCAAACATCAAGGAAGCGGAATTGGAATGGTGGAACGCATACAACAAGATAAAGCACGAGCGAATTGAGCATTATTCTAAATGCACACTTTCAAACGCAGTCTCGTCACTGTGCGCATTACACCAAGTGTTTTCAGTTTTGCCATGTTTTTTTAGATCGTTAATAGCGCATGACATGATTAGGCTGCGGGGATATGCAATACCCTATGCTATTGAATGTATAGAACAAGGAAAGAATGACATGCCTTTTCTGGTTGAAAGCGTACTTTTTGCGACACCTTATGGAAATATCCAATTTCCAGATAACGTAGATAATATCAGTGGTGCTATATTCGGTGGTAGCAAGCGTTTGGAGCAGTTTGTCGGTAAATGATAGACAATTTAAGTATATAGAAAAGAGCCAACAATCTCTTCCAGCGGACCGCAAAAAGCCGCGGCTGCTGAAGAGTACGTTACGCTCGTGAAAAACTCCTTGCTCCTTCGTAATATATTCGTTACCATTTGTTCATGAAATGGCAAATTAAATATTTTAACGAAAAACTCGAAAAGAAATCCTAAATTTTCTGGACGGCTTGTTAGCTCGGTATTTATGATTGGGATCGAGGACACCTTTAAAATTCTAAGCTCCTGGGCATTCTTCGTCATTATGTCGAATAATCTCTGAGTTTTTGTCCAATGTCTGCTTCTCAGAGCGATCTCTAAGATCTTTGAGCGGCCGTCTCAAAGGATTCAAGGTATTTAGCCAATCCAAAATATTAAAATCACCCAAGGAAGTTGCCATGGAAAGTGTCGTTTGGAAGGTCTTTCAAATTGTTTTTCCAATCTACGCCTGTGTCGGTCTGGGTTACTTCTTCGGACGTGTGAAAGTGCCTTGGGATTCCAAAAGCGCCGGTTGGCTGGTCCTTAATGTCGGTCTAACGTGCCTGGTGATCGCTAAGTTGGCAGAAGCTCACGCAACAGTTGGCGAAATTGGGCAAATCATCTCGGCAGGCTTTCTGGCCATCATTTCGTTCCTGACGATTTCCTACGGAATTGTGCGTTTGCTGCGCATTTCACGTCGGGAGTATTGGGCTTCCTTCAGCCTTTCGAATATGTCGATCGGCATGGCGTTAGGCCTTTATGCTTATGGCAATAAGGGACTTTCCCTGGCACTGGGATTCGCAGGCATTATGCTTGTTTTTCAATTCACTTTGGGGGTATGGATCCCCTCGTCTAAAGTTTCCTTTCGGCAAATCCTGCGCACACCTTTTTTTTACGGATTGCTCGTCGGCTTGTCGCTGGCTTTCACCCATACGCAACTGCCCAAAACGATACTAAACACCCTAAATCTCATTGGCGGGCTGACCATCCCACTCATCCTGCTCACGCTTGGCGTGTCGTTAGCCGGTATTAACTTAGCCTCGCTGGGCAAAGCCCTTAAACTAGCGTCGATCCATTTGATAATGGTTATCGTGGTCGGGATCGGCCTGGCGTACCTGCTCCCTTTAAAAGGCGAAGTCCACACAATGTTTATCCTCCTTTGCCTGATGCCCTCATCAACTGTCAACCTAATCATGGCGCAGCAAGCCGGCATCAAGACGGATAAGATAGCAAGCTTCATCTTCGGCACCAACATCTTAATCATGCTTTCTCTTCCAATTGCTCTTGGTATACTCATCTGAAATTCAGGTTAGCACCAGTGTTCCAAGCGCTGGTCAACCTGAGAGTGCGTGCCGAGCCGGCTGTATACCACGACAAGTTTTGTGAGGAAACTCGTCAGCAGCTCATGCGCGTTAATGTGGTGCTGGTGTGGATGAATCCTATTCAAGACGGACGTGACAGGTCAATTCTGGATTCCATTTAAAAATATTCTGAACATCCTCATACAAAGGAGGCAACGATGCCAAACCATAAAGAAATACCATTTTCCGGAACCGTCACCGCCAGGAACTGCCCCACCTGCGGACACCATGAAATCGGCCTGGTCTCTGAAAATGGTGTTTTTCGTCCCCTCAGAACGGGAACCCGGGTCGTCATAATGGATGAAATGGAACCGGCGCAAATACCGACACAAGGAAGCGTTGTCCCTGCAGCCTGTGAAAGCCGGGAGGAACCGTCCCAAACCCTGGAAGGAACCTACTGGGTTCCTGAACCGCTCAAAGGGGACCGACGGTTGCGGCTCAAATACGGCGTGGTCATTCGAAAAGAATTCGGATCGGTCCCCGTTACTGAACACATCTATGAATCTGCGTATATGCAGAAATTGAGTTATTTACTGGAGAATGAAGTGAACATCCCCATCGCCGTCATTCTCGATCGCTTTTTCGTGGCCCCACACCTGGCTTCCGGCGAAAGCCGGGACATGGCCAACAACATGTGGGAAGAGCTGGAAGAAATTCGCCAGCCCGTAGAAGAGGTAACGCAATGGCTTAAGGAGCCGGATGAAAAAACGTTGCAGTTGCTGCTTCAACCCAGCGCCGTAGAAAATCTGGAGAAGCAGCCTGTCAGCGAAGAAACAGCACTGGAGGAACAGAGAACGCTGGAATTGGAAGACTTTCTGGAGTTACTGTAAAAACGTCTTTCGAAGAGAATTAACCGTTTACAGGGTGCAGGGGACAGTTGTCAGGGGGCAGGATGAAATTCGAAGCTAAGTTACCTGCACCCTGACAACTGTACCCTTTGAACGATTACGAAAAAAAAGCCCCCCAAGTCAACAAACCCGGGGGGCTCTTTAAATACTTTATTAATTGCTACAAATACTTCTTAACTTCTTCGGTCAATGCCGGAACCACATCAAAAAGGTCTCCCACAACACCGTAATCGGCCTTCTGGAAGATGGGGGCATCCTCATCTTTATTGATGGCAACAATCACCTTTGAAGTGCTCATGCCGGCCAGATGCTGAATGGCTCCGGATATGCCGCAGGCCACATACAGATTGGGGGAAACCACTTTTCCGGTTTGTCCCACCTGATCCGAATGGGGTCGCCAGCCCGCGTCAACAGCCGAACGGGAGGCGCCCACGCTGGCCCCGATCAACGCTGCCAGATCTTCCAGGATATTATAGTTTTCAGGGCCTTTCATGCCGCGACCGCCGGAAACGATCTTGTCCGCTTCCGTCAGATCCACTTTACCGCCTTCATCCTTCATAACATCCAGAACCTTGGTTTTTAAATCCCCGTCATCCAAAGTGAATTCCGCATCCACCACCTCGGCAGACTTTGATTCATCCGGTTCATTGAGTTCCATGACCTTGGGACGTGCCGCCGCCATCTGCGGAAAGCTGTTCTCGAAGGTGACCTTTGCATAGGCCTTTCCGGCGTAGATGGGGCGGGTTGCCACGAGGTTTCCATCTTCAACGGCAAAAGCGGTGCAGTCCTGTGCCATTGCCACATCAAGCCTTGCCGCCAGCCTGGAAGACAGATCCTTTCCTTCCACAGACGCGCCCACGAGCAATACAGCCGGATCACCATCCTTAACCAGTCCCGAGATAACTGACACATAAGCATCAGTGGTATAAGGTTCCAGTTTCGGATCATCACAGACCAGTACCCTGTCCGCACCATATTGACCCAACAGAGCAGCCTTGTCCTTAATATTGGAACCCAGCAGTATCACGGTCAGCTCCTGACCGAGGGCATCCGCCAAACGCCTTCCTTCACTCACAATTTCGTAAGTAATTTTACGGATTGCGCCATCCCTCTGCTCAGCAATCGTCCAAACTCCCTGTGCCATTTTTTTTCTCCTTACACAATCATACCAACATTAATATTCGCACATCAACACGATTTGAAAAAGCGGGAAAAGGAAAGGGTTTACAGAACCTTCGCCTCATCGTGCAGCAGTTTTGCCAGTTCAGCAGCCTTGTCCTGAGGGGTATCACCCCCAACCATTATTCCGGCCTTTCGCACGGGAGGCGGTGTCAGTTCCAGAATCTTCAATTTCCTTGCACCCACGCCGAATTCTGCGGCATCCAGGCCCAGATCACCCAGACTTTTTTCATCGAGGGGCTTTTTCTTGGCCTTCATAATTCCGGGAAGGGAAGCATACCGGGGTTCATTCAAACCTTTCTGGGCAGTGATCAGCGCCGGCAGGGAAGACTCAATGACAAGGGTCTCACCTTCAATGGGCCGCTCTACCTTGACCGATTTTCCGTCTTCAGCCACTTCAAGCTTTACGATAAGGGAAAGCTGAGGCATACCCAAAAATTCCGCCACAGCCGCGCCAACCAGTCCCTGATCATCATCAACACCCCGCTGACCTGTAAAAATAATATCGGCTTCAAGATCTTTGATGGCGGCGGCAATGGCTTTGGCCGTTGCAAGGGCATCACTGCCCTCCAGAGCGTCGTCACTGACAAGAATTCCTTTATCCGCACCCATGGCCAGAGCCGTGCGAATAGACTCGGTCACTCTTTTCGGCCCTAGGGCCACCACGGTCACCTCGCCGCCGTGCTTTTCTTTCAGGCGTAAGGCCTCTTCCACGCCAAATTCATCATATGGATTCATCACCCATTTGATATCATCCGTCACAATTGACGTTCCGTCCGATCCAATCTTGATCTGGCTTTCGGTGTCCGGTACCTGTTTTAGACAAACAATAATGTTCACCTTGTCCTCCTTCTTCACAAATGTTTCAAGTTAACGCCTAAAATCGACTATTTTTCG
>JABGPV010000018.1:22247-33012 GCA_018644785.1 Deltaproteobacteria bacterium
TTGAACCAGTTCCTCGGATGTTCGATTTAGAATGACTACAATATAGCTGTGATGTAACTATGCGTCAAGAAAAAAAGGGTTTTATCAAAAAAACGAATTTCAAACCGAAAAAAGAACAGATTCACTTCTTTATGCCATTTAGAAAAAACCCACTGATCTGTTTGGCAACGGTTCTGATATCATATTGTTTTCGGCTTGACAATACCCAAAAACGGGACACTTCATCGAGAGCGCCAAAAAAAGCTCTTTTGGCGACACCGGGGATCACATCTTTCCTGAAAAGCCCCCTTTTCTGCCCCTCGCTGATAATATCCCCTATAATATCGAGGTATTCCAGGAATCTCTCATTCTTATACTCCTTCATGAACTTGCCGCTCTGTCGCAACTCCACCTGAATAATCTCCGCCATGTCTTTGTTCTTTTCAATGAGATCCAGATGGGTTGATGCAAATATCTCAAGTTTTTCGGCAGGATCATCGATTTTCGTGAGCTGAAGGGTCATATTATCCAGCACGGCCTTCATCTGTTCTTCAAAAAGTGAGATCAGGATATCATCTTTGTTCTCAAAATAGATGTAAATCGTTCCATCAGCGACCCCGGCTTCTTTTGCGATCTGAGCAATTTTTGACTGATAAAAGCCATTTTTTGCAAAAACCTTCGTGGCCGCTTCAATAATTCTATGGTGCTTCTCGCTGTCTTTTCTTTTGCTCACAATCCTCACCCATCAATGAATGACTATTCATTCATAAATTGATACCATCGCTCAAAGTCAGTGTCAAGTATTTTTATCCCGAATTCCAAAACGGTACATAAATTCTTGACAAAAATTTCCCCCTTGCATTAGATTTCAACATATGGCCGTTTTCATGGAATCAGCGCAATGTTCTCCGGATTCCTTGATAAAATGCGGCGGTATGGCTTGCATGTTCGAGACCTTTGAAAAATGTTCAATTTTGTTCGAGTACTAGGAAGGCGAAAATTTCAACCACAGGAATATATTGAATATTTCGAGGATTGAAATTTGAGTCTGACGCAGTAATCGGGCAAAAGGGGACTTTTTGCAAAGGTCTCTGTTTAGGAGGGATTATGCGCCGATTACTGTTCTCATCCATTTTTTTTGCTGTGTTCGGGATTTGCTCCCTCAGTGTTCCACTCACTCTCCATGCCGAAAACGCCTCGGCTGAAGACATTAGAATTGGCGCCCTTGTCGATCTGACCGGCCCGCATGCGGTACGGGGGAAGTTGAACCTCAGAGGCATGGAAGATTATTTCCGCTATATTAACGAAACAGCATCGGGCATTGCAGGACGAAAAATTGTTTTGGCCGTTGTTGATGGCGGCACCGGGGTTGCAGATGCGCTCAAGGATATGGAAAAATTATGTGTTTCAGAAAAGGTTCATATGGCGACCGTTTACAATGCCCATATCTCTGAAAGGGCCCGGCCCATTTTTGTGAAGTATAAAGTTCCCCATATGGATGCTTCGAACTGCCCAGCCATTCTACGCCCACCCGTCTCTTACACATACCTGCCCTTCGGAAGTGCTGTTCTGGACTGCTACGCCATACTCCAATACATTCAAATGACCCATGGGGGTTCTGCCCCGCCCAGAATCGGTATCTTAACCGCCAATGATACATGCGGAAAATCCATTCATGGCCCAAGCGAAGCCTATGCTTCAAATCATCGCCTTCAAATCGTTTCCATTGAACAATTCACACCCGGCGCCAAAGACCTCAATCCGGCGATGCTGAAACTGAAGGGTGCGGGTGCGGAATATATTTTTATGCAATGTGCCCCATCGGACGCTGTTACAGCGCTTAAATCCGCTGACCGCATCCATTACAATGTTCCTTTTTTCAGCACCTGGACATTGATGGGACCCGATTTTTTCAACCTGGGGAAAAGATTGATCAGGAACCGAACAAATATTTCATTTCCAGGGTGTCTGCCGGGAGACGGCGCTACCGGCATCAATTTGATAAAGATATTGATAGATCGCTACAAATCCGTATCCGGATTCCATACCGCCTACTGGGAAGGCGTTTCCATTGCCGCGATTATGGCAAGGGCGCTTCAAAAGGCCCATGAAACACTGGGTAAAATTGATGGCCAGACCATAAACCTGGCCCTCGAAACTTTTGAAAGAGAAGATTTTGGAGGGCTTATCCCCGACATTACCTATACGGATGCGAATCACAGTGCATCTTTTGTCACAAGGATGGTAAGGGTCAATGAAAATGGAACATTCACGCCGCTTACTAAATTCTGGAATCCGAAAACAGAGAAGGTAACCATCAACCCATGAAAGTCTTTCGCGGTGATTCCAGCCTCTTTGCCTCCACGGGCCCCGAAACCCCACAAAAGCATACGGAGTTTTAAACGCTTTAAGAATTGGCTTTAGGGCCGAACCGAAAGAGAACCCACATCATGGATTCATCCAGTCATTTCCCCAAAGACGTCCTCTGGCAAAAAGACGCTTTCGAATTCATTGAACCGGATCAATTTGAAAGCCTGGGAATTGATCCTGACGCTGTACCTCTGGGAACCTATATCTCTTTCAGACACCCCTCACAACTCCGAAGCCGATTTGGTGGAAATGCTTATGGAACCGGTTTTTTTGAGGATTACGATCGGCTTAGTCCTGACGAAATCAAAAAACTCAACAGCATCGCTCTTGATAATCCCGAAGACATTCGTGCCCATTACAAAGATTTAAACGAAATACACCGTAAGCTGGGTTTGCTGATTCGGTTCTCGAGCCTCGGTCACCCCTACTATCTCATACCGGTTCACCTCATCTCCGTTTCCCTGGCCCACATCCAGGCTAAAGTTGAGGAGATTGGTAAAATTGTTGATTTTCACAGTAAGAAGTATTTGAAAGAATATTGCAATATCGGCGTCATGGCACGCCATGATGACCTCATCCTTCATGAACTTTCTTTTCTCTTTCAGGATCACCGCCTTTATGTCATCGATTCCCTCGAAAAACTGCTGGCGAAAGATCTGGAGCTGGATATTGTCATATTGACCCATGATCTCTTTGAAACCGTTATCATGGGACAATTGAGTCGTTTGGGCCCACAGGCGGTTTCAAAGAAAAAACTGGAGCAATACAGCATTTACATGCTTTGGAAAATTTGCAACCTGCTCAAGAGTGAAGGTGAAATCTTTATTATCGCCGATCATTTTCCTGCAAAAAGTAATCAGACTGCCGAATTGACATTCAAAACGGAACAGGAAGAGAAAAGATTTGCGCTGTTCAGCCACATTTTCAATACAAAAAAGAAATATAAAATCAAGGATCACGGGGTTCACGTCAATATATTTGACCTTCAAAAATACCTGAGCGGTCTTTATTTTGATCAGGAAACACTCAACACCTTGCTTAACGGAAAATCCCCTGCCGATCTCTCCATGGAAGAGATCAATAAACTGCCCTATCTTGGTTACGATTTAGGCAGTTCGCCTTTCCTTGCAAACCAGCAAAAAAACTGGTCCGGGCTTTGTTCTATTTTCTTTGATGAAATATTTTTTAAACCCCTGATCCCCGATCGCATCAAAAAGGATTGGGGAAAAAGATTCTCCTACAAAAGTTATAATCCCGACAATATGTTGGTCTTCCTTGGACAGAAAAAGTCCTTTGAAACTGCTGTGGTGGACATCAAGAAAGATGTGGTCGATTCGAACCTGGCCGGCTGCGCCTTTGAGCTTGTAGCGGACTACAGAGATTCACTGGAATTTATTGTTCGAACCCTGAAGGTTCTTCGCGCCCTCAAGAAGGGAGAGTATGGTTCCCTTCCGCGAGTCTTCATGGATCGTTTGCGGCAACCGCTGGAAAACAAAAACAGACGGTTTGGCGCCCTCAACCATTGTATCAAGCTCACCCATAACATCAAACGGCTGGAAAAAATAGGCGGCTATCTGAACCCGGAGAAAATTGAAGGGCCCGACACGCGATTGCTGTCTAACCTGGAAGCACTAACCTCTTTCGGGTTTTCGCATCATGAGCTGAAAGAGATGATTCTCATGACCCTGGGGCATACAACACTGGGCCGCATTATATCCGGAAAAATGTCCGAAAGATCGCTTAAACCCGTTTCTGATATGGCCAGCACATATGATCCGCAGCAGGCCCTGAATATGCTCCGCTACTGCCGTTTGATGACCATGGCCGAAACAAGCGCGGCCATGGGCAATGAACTTTCTAATGAACAGCTTAACCAACTCTTTGAGCTCTATGAGTCCACCGTTCGTGTGGTGGTCAACCAGGAATTGGATTGGGAGCAGCTTCTGGATGAAAAAACCATCGCCATAGGCGGCATACGCAACCGGATTGTCAAAAAGATCCTGACGATGATGGGCTATTTTGAGTTTTTGGAAAACTGGCCCGAATTGAGAAATAAGGGCTCCATGGAAAAAGAGACCCTGGCCGATTATGACGACCGAAAACTGGCTGAGATAGAAGAGGTCATTCACCTTGTAAATGCCATCGAAAAATTCGAAGAACAGTATCTCAAGCTGGATCCCCTTTACCTCCCGGCTTTTTATCGAAAGTTTCTGGACCTGGAATTTCATGGTACCAGTCACCTGTTTGAACGGATGGGCAGGAGGAGTCTGAACGTTTTCGTGCTTCTCTGGATCACTGTGAACCTGGCCCGGGGAGAATCGGTCAATTTCAATCCTATCCTGGCAGATGTAAAAAATGAGGCCGTGGATAAGCGGATACGAAAAGTTCAAGAGGAGGTCGCTGCCATCAACCTGGAACAACTGGACCTTGAGCTTTTGGACCGGTTCAGCGAGCAACTGGACCAGGACCGTTCCTCGTTCATCATGGGTACGGGGTTTCAGCTCAAAACCTCCTCACAAAATAACACACTGGAAATTGCCTACAAGGATCTTGACAAAAGCCTCAAGGAGGCCGAAACGCTTTCTGAAAAAATTGCCGGCCGCTCCATCAGCAGAATTTCGCTGGACGACATTCGAAATCTGGAAATGGTGTTCGCGGATCTGGAAATGTTTTACCAGAGTCAGCTAAGGGTGGTGAGAGACCCCGATACGGACCTGGAAATCCCCGCAAGGCAGCGGAGATGGTTCGAGGGCACTCGGAAAATGCGTGAAAGCCTTTGGCGGAATTTTATCCAAGTGATGTTCCAACCTGAATCCCTCCACACCGATCTCCATTATCTTTACCGCCATGCCCCTGTCCTTCTGAACTTTCTACTTCCGGAATTCACTGTTCTTGGAAGCCTTGATCTTACCGGGAACCTTTATCTGAGTTCTCCCGTAACGGATTATATACTGGCTGCGACCAAAAAATTTCAAGCGTTGGTGGTCCATGACAAACAGAATTTTCAGAATTTGAAATTCATGCATCGGCTCGCCCGCAAGGAGTTCGGCCCCATGGCAACCGGCATTATGGGGGTCAGTCAGCGACAGCTCGAGGACCTGGAAAATATCCTGGAGCGGCTCAAGACAAAAGAGAATCTGTTTAAAGCCCTGGCTTGTTCATTCATATTCCAAGATGTGGGAAGAATTCCGGAACAGAGGGTAAAGTACGAAAAGGAAATCAATCCTGCCGATCTTGCCGCTGCGGGTGCATATATTCTGGAAAAGGAAGAAATCGGAAAACGATACGGACTCAATGGGAAAACCAGGGACTATCTCATTTTCCTGGTGGCAAACCATGATTTGCTTCACCACACCCTCAAGGGGGAAGTCTCATTTTCCGCCATGGCATCCATTCTCTCCAGACGGGACAGAGACCTTTTCGATGCATTCCTCATCACAACGTTTATCATGTTGAGCGCTATCAGGGAAGATCTCATGCTGGAAGACCTCGCCCTGTGGATATTTAAAACAAGTACGGTTTGTCATGGCGTCATTGATGGAAAAACAACCCTTCAGAAGCAACTGGAACGGGTCGTCATGAAGCGGGGAAGGCTCTTTTACGCCATCAGGAAATACCAACAGAAGGGGCTGCCCAAAGGCGTTACCCCATCTGAGTATCTGGCATCCAGAGAATGGAAATCCATCGACAAAAACGAACAGATTCGGGCCGGGCGAATGATACTGGCCACGGAAAGGATCTTCAGACTGCGCGGCATTCGATATGCTGAATTTCGAGACCTGGCCAGGCTCATAATGAAGGTGCCGCTTAGATACATTCACAAAAAGAGACGGTTTCACAACGTGGGTTTTGCAACCTTTGAAAAAGAGGTTTACGAAGCTTTTCGAATTTACAAAACCCTTCAATCCATGCAGGAAGGCATACGGCATTTCATGCTTGAAGAGCTGATTGGGGATAAGGTCCGCATATACGGCTATGAAAAGGTCAGCAGTTACCTGAGTTATAAAAACCAGATCAAGCTGCTTCTGGTGGGGCTGGCGGGTACCCGAAAAATAAGATCCGATAATGACCCCATCTCCCTTAACTTCATGCACATGAGTAAAACCGTAGAACAACGCTACGAAGCGATCAATGATTGCCTTGACGGTATTCCCGCTTTGGAACTCTGGGAAGACGATTCACAACTGAACCATCTTTTCGCTTCTGAAACCGGCATTCTCCTTAAAAAAGAACACTACCCCAATGTTCTGTCCGTCATTTTCCAAAACCGTGTATACATTACCCGGAAAATAGATCACATGTCCTCCGTTGACGATTTGGAACAGCTCAAAATCTATTTTCACTACAGTCTGGGCTCTTTGAGAAGCTACCCTTTTTTTACGGAGGATTATGAAAGTCTACTTGAAAAAGCGTTTGAAAGAAGAATGATGGAAATCACCGACTTGATCCTCGACCGAACCCAGCGCCAGATGGATTTGATCAAAGACTTTGAAAACCTTTACAAACTGCTGAGCGACCTGGTTGAAAGATCCAGGGACATCGGGTTTTCCCCTGAGCAGGAACATCGCCTCAATGACCTTTATGAAATGCGTAAAAACACATTGAAGCGGGAAAAGCTTTCAGAGATTGAGACCGTCCTTAACAGCATGCCCGATGTTCAGGAACTGAGAAAATACTGGGAGAGCATCAAATGGTACCTGCAGGGAAAACGCAGGTTTTTTGGAACGGAGTATGAACTTCTGATCGCTCAGAAGTTTGACGCCACAAGCACCAGAGTATCCGCCCAAAAAGCCTGAGAGGCGTGATACTCAATTTTTGTGATCCACGCGCTTTTCCAGGCGGGACCACTCCTTAGGTTAATTTCCCAACCGCATCCAGGATCTCCTGGTAGTTGGGCTCCTCCGTGACTTCATTCACCAGCTGAATGTATTGAATGATTCCCTGTCGATCCAAAACGAAAACAGCCCTTGCCAGCAATTTCAGTTCTTTAATGAGAACGCCGTAAGCATTGCCAAACGACATGTCTCCATAATCAGACAGGGTAATCACCTTATCGACCCCTGCTGCGCCACACCATCTCTTCTGCGCAAAAGGGAGATCCATGCTCACGGTAATGATGGCCACATCGTCTCCCAGTGCCCCTGCCTCTTCGTTAAACCTTCGGGTTTCCATGTCACAAACCGGTGTGTCGAGTGAGGGTACCGAAGAAATAATGCAAACCTTTCCTTGATACGAAGATAAAGACACGGGCGCCAGGTCGTTATTGGCCAGTACCACATCCGGCGCCATGTCACCAATATTGAGCTCCTGGCCCATCAATGTGAGTGGGTTTCCTTTCATTGAAATTTTGCCTGCACGCTCGTCCATGATGCCCTCCTTTGTTGGAACAACAGGTTTTCTACATCAAAACTTCATAACATCCGGTCCCCCATCGAAATGGGGGTAGGAGATTGCCTGATCATAAAATTATGAGCCGAATTTTTGTCCCACGGCCTTTCCATAGTCCTGACATGCGCGTACTCCGTCCGGTGTTTCGATGATCGCTTCTTTCAAATTCAGGGCGCCTAAATCCACCATGTCCATTTTGAAAACAAATTCCATGGTGTCAAATATCATCTGTGCCGACTCCCCACTATGGGTATAAGACCCAAAAGCGCCGCCCATTTTACCCAGGAGGTTGCTTCCTTCAGCAATAAAGAGAAAGGTTTTCATGCCGCTGGTCATGTCCCTATGGTATGTTGGGCAGCCAAAAATGAAGCCATCATACCCTTCAAGGTCCTTTACATTCTTGATTTCTGAAACCTTCTTTAAAGCCGGCTCATGGCCGCTGAAACGAATTCCTTCCGCAATGAACTCAGCCATCTTCTGGGTATTTCCGGTTCTGCTCACATAGGCCACTAAAATTTTGTTCATCCGTTAATCTCCCTTTGCCATCTGCGCCTGTTTAATCAACTTTGTTGAAAGCCTTTTTAAGAGCACTACATACCGGACATTTTTCCGGTGCCTCGTCTTCACAGGTATACCCGCACACGGAGCATACATAATAGCAATCCACATCTTTGGGATTTTCCAGACTGTCCAGCGCTTTCTGGTAAAGCCCCGCATGTACCTTCTCCACATCGTTTGCAAATGAAAAAGACCTCACGGCCGGTTTATTGCCTTCTTTTTCCGCCTCTTCGATCATCGCCGGGTACATTTCCTTAAACTCATGGGTTTCCCCTTCGATGGCGGATTTGAGATTTTCCGCGGTGGTCTTTACACCATTAAGGGTTCTCAGATGCGCATGGGCATGAACCGTCTCAGCCTCTGCAGCCGCACGAAAAAGTTTGGCGGCCTGAGGAAATCCCTCATTGTTTGCTTTCTTGGCAAAAGCAAGGTACTTTCGATTGGCTTGGGATTCCCCTGCAAATGCTGCCCAAAGGTTGTCTTCTGTTTTGCTCATGATATTTTTCTCCTTTCCATCTTTATAATTTAAACCAAAAACATTTCCCGAAGGTTTCGGGCCCATAAAAAAACTGAAATTGTTTTATAATTCCTAACCTTCCTTTCATGATCCGTGCCAAAAGGGCTTCAAACGGAAAAAATCTAAATAGTGCCATTATATCATTAAGTTAACATCTTTATCCGGTAGGTAGCACTCAAATTCCACGGCATTTTGAGACATCTTGTGCCATAAATCACCGGATATGGTAAACATTTGGTATGATTTGTAAAAAAGCATCATGGCGTATCTGTTGCCGACCCGGCAGCGTGGGGATGAAAGGGTTTGAAGGCCTTAAGAGGTCTTGATCTTCGGAGTGGAATATTTAGGAGTTTTACAGTGATATAGGGAGGTTAAAACAAGAAAAATGAAAAACCCGTCAGAAGAATCGGCCATTTCAGGCTTCGAGTGGCTGAATCATTTTGTCTCGTATCCATTTTTGAGACACAAGCGTCTCTTGAGACAGCGTTTCCCCCCGCTGACAGCTTTCTTGCGCCATTTGCAAGGGGGGGCAACGTTAGCAACCGGCATCCATTTCCGGTGGCCTTCTCGATTTTTTCCCAGGCGGTTTTTTTGAATCCACCGACTTTGTTTTGCCTTCGGGAATTATTTATGTTTCAGTCTCGAGAAACAACCCTGTCGGGTACATTCATGACTGCAAATATTAAAGCAGATCCTGCACCCAGGAAAGGGCGGCGGCCGCATTGGGGTACCCAATGGTGGGCACCAGCAGGATCACGGCATGGCAAACCTCATCCGGGCTTGCACCAGCCTCCATGGCCCGCCTTGCATGGCTGTGAACCGCACCTTCGGATTTCTGCGTTGCCGCAGCCGCCAGTTTAATCAGTTGTGTCGTTTTCTCGTCCAGGGGGCCGGCATTCTGAACCGCTTTCCCCAACTGATCAACAGCCTCCATCACGTCTTTATAGTCTTTCTGCAGCTTCTGGTAAAACTTGGGCATTTCACTCATGATGAATCCTCCTTAAAAGTCTTCTAAACATGGGTTAATTAAGAAAATCAGAAAAAAGGTAAGCTATTCGATAATGGCTGTCAAGCGCAAGTCAGTACCCTGGGGTTTCGATCACCCGCATGGATTTCCATTTTCCCCCCAGAAAGCGTAAAAGAAACACGATGCTCAACACAATCACATAGGCGGATACATTAATCCATGAAGCCATCACCCCCCACCCCATAACCATCACCCCCAGGTATGTGGGCATCACCAGAACCAGCGCCGAGGTGATAATGATGGCAAACATCACGTAGCGGGTGTCGCCGGCTCCCTTGATAGCGGAAGCAAAAACCAGGTTCATGGTGTCAAAAACCGAATAGATGGCGACGAACCTGAGCAGAAGCACGGTTAAACGATAAATCTCGGCGAAACCTGCGGGATCGGCGCCGGCCGCAAAAGGGAGCACAAAAAGTTCCGGAATAAAAAGATAGGCCAGGGCAATGACAAACATGTACCCAAAGGTTAAATGAAATCCGGAATACACGCTGGTCGTTGCCATTTCCGGCTGGTTCTTTCCCAGGTACTGTCCCACAAGAACCGATATGGCGATGCTGGACCCGATCATGGGCATGAAGGAAAGCGTACTGATATTAAAAGCAATATTGGTGGCAGCCAGGCTGACGGTGCCCAAATGTCCGATCAGAAGAATAAAAACCGTAAAACCGGACATATCCAGAAAAAATTGAACCCCCGAGGGAAATCCAAAGCGGAGCAGGCGCAAAAAAAGCTCTTTTTCAAACCGCCATCCCCTCAAGGTATGGTATTTTCCATCGTGAAGAGGCCTGCACACCAGCGGAATGTATGCCAGCAAGGAAAAAACCCCTGCCAGGACAGTTGCGATCCCCGCGCCGCGAATTCCCATTTCAGGGAAACCCCATAAACCGAACACCAGAACATAATCCAGTATGAGGTTCACCCCTGTC
>JABGPV010000180.1 GCA_018644785.1 Deltaproteobacteria bacterium
AGGAAACCGGGGCGGAAGAACTGGTCTCCGCCTGCCCTTTTTGCTATCAAGGGCTCCAGGTCGGCATCACCGCCACCAATTCTCCATTGATCATGCGGGATATCAGCTTCCTGGTAGAGTCGTCCCTTCAGGATGAAAAAGCTGAAGAGCCTGAAAAGAAGCGAAAGGTCAGAAAGACCCGGAAAACACGTGAACCGAAACCCGACAAACCCCTTCAGGAGGAAACATCATCGGCAAGTTCATGAAATACATATACTGGATGGATGCGGCGCTCTTTGACCGCGTAAAGATCATGGCCGCTGAAAAGGGAATCTTGATGCAAAAGGCCAAAAAGGCGGTATGTGTTCCCCTTTCTAAAAAAGTTGATCTGGGCTATGTACCGCCCGATGCCTGGGAAAAATATACCCTCTGCAAAAGGCAGCTCTCCTGGTACAGAACATCCCCATATTTCGGCCAAACCCTGGTCGTCAGCTCCCGGAACCTGGCCTCATGGGGCCTTGTGGAAGACGCCCTCATTCGTGACTCCAAGTTCCGCTGCCGAAAATTTCCAGACCGATCGAAGCAGCTGGCCCTTCTGGATCGCGAAAGCTATCAGACATCAAAGCCGGATGCGTGGGATAAGATTGATAACGAAGAGAAAGGGCGTAATGGCCGCTGGCTGAAGATCATGGGCATCCACGGCAAAAGTTATGAAGAACTTTTCATCACCCACTGCGCCAACCATGCCAACTTCATCGAGCCGGAATATTTTCTTGAAGACGGGGAACCGATCCCCTACTCTCTTGGGAAAACCTCCCACGTCTGTTCCGCCTGCCTGGAACTTTTCAACATCATCGGTTCCGAGTGGAAAAAAAAGCTGGTAACGCCCTGCCCCGGCGCGGTTTTATTTGCAGGCATGGCCTCAAATCGTTACTATGAGGTGGTGCAACCCAAGTGAGAATCCATTTTTCCTTTACTTCGGATTCGCTGGTAACCGATGGAATATCATCTTTATCGGGGGGGTCAAAGACCGGAGTGGTTCTTTATCAGGTTGAACCACTCCGGTTAAAATCTGTATTCTGTTTATCCCAGCATCTTTTTCATATCACCATCAGGTGTTCCAATGGGTGTTAGATTGTAATTCTTGACCAGTATATTCAGTACATTCGGTGAAACGAATGCCGGTAATGAGGGTCCCAGATAGACGTCCTTGATACCCAGGTGGAGCAGGCTTAAAAGGATTGCAACTGCTTTTTGTTCATACCAGGATATGACAAAGGATAAAGGGAGCCCATTGACATCGGTATTAAAAGCTTTGCTAAGGGCAACGGCAATCTGAACGGCTGAATGGGCGTCATTGCATTGGCCCACATCCAGGAGTCTCGGAATCCCGTTAATGTCTCCCAACTGTTGTTTGAAGAATTTGTACTTACCGCATGCCAGGGTTAGCACTAAGCTGTTCTTTGGCGTTTTTTCAACAAATTCAGTGTAGTAATTTCTGGATCTTTTCACACCATCACAACCGCCAACCAGAAAGAAATGACCAATGGAACCATCTTTTACGCCACCGACGATTTTATCAGCCACGCCAAGAACTGTCTTGTGACCAAAGCCTACCAGAATTTCCATGTCTTTTTTGTCTTCAGTATAACCTGGCAGTTCCAGCGCTCTGTCAATAAGAGGTTTCAGATTGTTTTTGTTCAAATGAGTCAGGCCCGGCATACCGACCGTGCCTGAGGTAAAAATGTTTTTCTTATATGATTGTTTGGGTTTCTGGATACAGTTGGAAGTCATTAGAATCGCACCCGGGAAATTGGCGAATTCCTTTTTCTGGTTCTGCCAAGCCGTGCCATAGTTACCATAAAAATGAGGAAACCGTTCTTTCAGTTTTGGATATCCATGGGCCGGCAGCATTTCGCCATGGGTATAAACATATATCCCTTTTCCTGCGCTGGCTTTCAGGACCGCCTCGAGATCAATGAAGTCATGACCGGACACTAAAATGGCCTTTCCTTTTTTTGCACCAAGGGGGACCTTGGTGGGTACAGGGTCACCATAAGCACCCGTATTCCCCAGGCTGAGAAGTTCCATTGCCCGAAGATTTTTTTCACCGCATTCCAGAACCAATCCAAGGTAAGCGTTCGCATCCAAATTTTTATTCTCGAGTGCAGCCAGAGCACGATGGACAAATTCATAATTGCCTTCATCTTCCTGGCCATGTTCAGCCGCATGATCAGTATAGGCAGCCATTCCCTTGATGCCAAAAAGGAGCATGTGCTGCAGGGATCTGAGATCCGGGTTCATATTGGGGTCTGCCATGAGCCCGTATTGTTTGCCCTGTTTGACCATTCCTTCCAAAGAAGGCTTGAGTTTCAAAGTAAGACTGCCGCTATCCGATGAAATAGTCCCGCCGGCATCTTTCACCCGCTTGATCATCTTGTCTCTCAGAGCAACAGACTCCTGGAGAAGGTCTTCAAACCGATAAGGGTCGAATTCCACATTGGTAAGGGTAGAGAACATTGCCATACAGGTAAATTGATTGGTTTCAGGATCGCTGATATTTACTTTCCTGCCGGCAACAGCCGCAATTGAAAGGCCTTTAAGGGTATAAATTAAAAGGTCTTGGAGTGCGGCAACTTGCGGCGTTTTTCCACAGACGCCGAGTTTTGTACATCCTTTCCCTTTAAAGGTTTGTTCACATTGGTAGCAAAACATGGCCGGCTTTCTTTTTTTGGTGCTGGCAAAGGCATTTTTCGCAGACAACATGGAAGGTATGAGAGTAGACGCTGCTACCCCCATGGCACTTGTTTTAATGAAATTTCTTCTTGATACACTTTTTTCTTTCATTGCAAAATCTCCTTTCCTTTCTGAGCGATTTCTTTGGAGAGAATATCCAGGAAAAAACCGAAAGTATCATTGACCTAAGTCAAGTTTTGATTTTTTTTCACGAATTATTATGTGAAAGGTGGGGTCCATCACAATGAGGTGAGAAGAAAAGCTATTTCGTCAGAATCAAAATCGATCATCCCTCAGAAAGCGACTGGGCGACCCAAGGCGTACCTCAGGGACACTAACATTACAGCTTCCTCAACTTTATTATACCGAGTGCGGTGTTTTTCCCTTGACAGCCATGGCGCACTGTTTGTATTGTCGACAAACGACAAACGACAAACGACAAACGACAAACGACAAACGACAAACAAACAGGGAAAATATGCGCTTACTGGAATTCGAAGCCAAAGAGATACTTGCCAGACACCAGATCGCTGTGCCGAAAAGCCAGTTACTTTCCGGTTCTAATGAAATAAATCTGAAATTTCCGTTGGTTTTAAAAGTCCAAATTCCCCTGGGTGGACGCGGCAAGGCGGGCGGGGTGCTGGTTGCCCATAACGAGACCCAGGCCGGAGAAATGGCCGAAAAGCTAATGGCCACCCCCTTTCGGGGCTACAGGGCTACGCGCGTACTGGCCGAAGAACAGGCCGATATATCTGCTGAATACTTCCTGGCCCTTACCTATGACACCGTGGCCAAGTTGCCACTGGCCATTTTCAGCGCCGAGGGCGGCGTGGACATCGAAGAGCTGGCTGCCCGAGAGCCTGAAAAGGTTTGCAAGCGGCACTTTTCCGCAAGGGAAGGGCTCATGCAGCATCAAGCCCGGGAGCTCATCGCACAAGCCGGCATCCATGGCCGGCCTTTGGTGGCTTTGGGATCTGTACTGGCCAATTTGGCAGACATCTTCTTGCGCTACGACTGCACCATATTGGAGGTCAACCCCCTGGTGGTTTGCGGTGACGGAAAGGTCCTGGCCCTGGATTGCCATGCCGACATCGAAGACGACGCCCTGTTCCGTCATCCGGAGATATCGGCTCTGGAAAATGAGAAGGGACGTTTTGAGTCCGAGAAGAAGACGACCGAATTCGAAGCCAGGGCAGCCGAGATAGACAGTGCCGACCACCGGGGCGTGGCCGGACGGGTAATCGAATTTCCTGGAAATCTGGGCCTGATCATTGGCGGCGGCGGCGCCTCGCTCACCGCCTTTGACGCAGTAAAACAGCACGGCGGTGAACCGGCCAACTACTGCGAAATCGGCGGCAACCCCTCGGTGAGCAAGGTGCGCCACCTCACCCGCCACATCCTTTCCAAACCCGGGGTAGAGAACGTTTCGGTGATCATGAACGTTGTCAGCAACACCCGGGTGGATCTCATCGCCCGGGGTATTATTGCAGGCGTACTGGACGCGGGCAAAGACCCGGCCAAGGCAATCGCTGTATTCAGGGTGCCTGGCGCCTGGGAGGAAGAGGGCTTCAAGATTCTCAAAAAATACGGGGTGCCTTACGTGGACCGCACCGTATCTATCGATCAGGCGGCCAAGTTTGCCGTTGAAAGAACCCAAAGGTAGGCGAAAAATAAATGGCAATACTGGCAGACAAGAATCTAAAGGTTATCATCCAGGGTATCACCGGGCGCGAGGCGGCCTCTTTCACCAAGGATATGATGGACTACGGCACTCAGGTGGTAGCCGGGTGTACACCCGGCAAACAGGGCCAAAAGGTGCATGGGGTTCCCGTTTACGATACCGTTCGCCAGGCGGTGGCCGAACATCCGGCCAGGGCTTCGGTGATCTCGGTTCCCCCAGCCCTGGTGAAAGGCGCTGCATTCGAAGCACTGGATAACGGCCTTGAACTCATCATCATTGTAACGGAACGGGTCCCTCGCCGGGATGTGGTTGAAATTCTGGAAGTGGCCCGACAAAATGGCGCCCGACTCATCGGACCCAACACCCTGGGGCTGATCTGCCCCCATGAGATCAAGCTGGGCATGGCCGGCGGACCGGAGGCGGATGTGAAGAAGTCCTATATGCCGGGGTCTGTGGGCATTGCCAGCCGCAGCGGCGGTATGACCACCGAGATTGCCAATCTGCTCACCACCAACGGCATCGGGCAGAGCACCTGCGTGGCCATCGGCGGTGATCCTATTGTGGGCACAAACTTTCTCGAGCTGATTCCCATGTTCGATGCCGACCCCCTTACCAAAGCGGTAGTGTTGTTCTGCGAGCCGGGAGGAATCATAGAGGAAAGCCTGGCGGCCCTGGTTTTGGAGCAGAACATCAAACTGCCCATCGTTGCCTTTTTGGCCGGTCGCTTTGTGGACGATATGCCCGGGGTGCGCTTCGGGCATGCGGCTACCATCGTGGAAGGCGACAAAGGCAGTGCCCGCAGTAAGCGAGAGACTTTCCTTAAATCCGGCATCCATGTGGCCGACAAGTTCTCAGACATCGTGAATATCCTTAGAAAGCTGGGGGTAGACAGTGAATAATCTGGGCCTGATTCGGTCCGCCCTGTTCGTGCCGGGCAACCGATTGGAGAGAGTGGACAAGGCGCTGGCTACCGAGGCTGATGCAGTGATCATAGACCTGGAAGACGCAGTGCCGTCAAGTCAGAAGGACCAGGCCAGATCGGACGTTGCTCAGAAACTGGCCAATACGTCGGGTCACAAAATCATCGTGCGGGTTAATGGCCTGGACACCCCCGAGTTCGCACGAGACCTGAAGGCCGTGGCGGACTCCAATCTTTCGGGGCTGATGGTGCCCAAGATCGAAGGCCCCGGTGAAGTGGCCCTGATCAATGAGGCCCTTCTCAAAGCTGAAGCGGCCGCTGGCCTTCAGGCTGGGATCGTCCCGGTAATTGCCCTGGTTGAAACCGCCAAGGGGGTTGAAAACATCTCGCAAATCGCCGCAGGTCAGACCGAACCGGCAAGGCTCTATACGGTAGCTTTTGGCGCGGCCGATTACTCCCTGGACCTGGGCATCGAGTTAACCATGAGCGGTGATGAACTTTTTTACGCTCGCTCCCGGCTTCCCATCGCCTGCCGGGCCCACGATCTGGCGCCGCCCATCGACACCCCGTTCATGATCGATTTGAAGGATATTCCGGCCCTTAAGGCCGACACCGTCCGGGCCAAGCAACTGGGGTTCATGGGCAAGCTGTGCATCCACCCCAACCAGATTGAACCGGTGAACGCTATCTTCTCCCCCGGTCCCAATGAAATAGCCCACGCCGAAAAGATAATCCAGGCCTATGAAGAATCAGAAGCCAAGGGCCTGGGGGCCATACAGGTGGATGGTAAGTTCGTGGATCTGCCGGTAGTGGAGCGCGCCCGTCGGACCTTACGCCTGGCCTCGGCCGGAAGTTAGATAAAGGTAAAGCGCTCAGGAATTTTCAAAACCTCAAACTGCAAAGGCCGTTTAACATGAGTCTTTTTGTAAATTTGAAGATAGACCGGCAGAATTGTCTGGGTCTGAAAGAATGTGGCAAGTGCCTCAGGGTGTGCCCTGTGGGCATTTTTGGTGAGGACGGAGAGTACCCCAAGGCTATCGAGGCAAACCAGGATGAATGCACCCTGTGCGGTTTGTGCCTGGAAGTCTGCCGGCCTGAAGCCATCCAGGTGCAAAAACTGTACGAGCAGTAAGCGGAGTTATGGATATGGCGGATCTGGAAGAAAAATTCAAGGGTAAGCAGATTAAAGCCCAGGGTTTGACCGAGCAGGTTTCCCATGTTTTGATGGAGGCCATCCTGGATGGGACCTTGGGTCCTGGTGAAAACCTCATCGAGACCGACCTGCAAAAACAACTGGGGGTGAGTCGCTCTCCGTTGAGGGAGGCTTTCCGGGACCTGGAGAAAAAAGGGCTGGTCACGATAGTTCCACGGCGAGGAACTCTTGTGAGAGAGATTACCCGCAAGGACCTGGAGGAGAACTTTCCTGTTCGGGCAGCCCTGGAAAGCCTCGCCGCGCGCGAAGCCTACCCGCGCATGACGCCTCGTGACCATGCCGAAATGGCTGAAGCCTTTGAAGGCATGAAGCAGGTCGGACAGGCCGGTGATTCAGAGGAATACCGCAAATACCACCTCAAGTTTCACGAGATCTTCATCATGGCCAGTAACAATACTTTGTTAATAAATATTTTGAAGACCCTTCGGATGCATCGGCTCTGGTACCTGGTGTCATTCAGGTATCATCACCGTAACTTCGAGTTGGCGCTTGCCGAACACCAAAGGATTCTGGATCTGTTTTCCTCACCGGAAACTGATCCGAAGATGCTGGAAAGTGTGGTCAAAAGCCACATAGAAGAAGCCTTGGAAAAGCTTTTCGGGACTTCGGATAGAGACCCGTGAACGGCTTTTCTAAAACCCTTGACATTAGAAGGAGGTAAAAGAAGATGAGATTGAAAAAGCTGATAGCATGTTTATCTGTAGTTGCGCTGATGGTTGTGGTGATGGGCGTCAGCAGCCCCGGGAGGGCTGAAGCGGCCGAGATCACCCTGAACATGGGTCACCCCTTTCCGGAGAAACTGGAGACACTGACGTCCTGGGAAAAGTGGTTCGCGGCGGAGATCGAGAAACGGACCAACGGTAAAGTCAAGATCAAGATATTCTGGTCCCAGAGCCTGGGAAAGACAAGTGATCTGCCCGACCTGGTCCAGTCCGGCGGCGTGGACATGACCATGCTGGTGCCCGGTTACTACCCGGCCCGTTTCCCTCTGGCCATGGCCAGCAACCAGCTCTGGTTTGTGAACTGGACCAACGATGAGGCCTTTGCCGTGGCCAAAGCCCTGTACTGGGTCGACCCCATTAAGAACGAGTTGGCCAAGCAGAACATGAAACTGATCTACATCCAGGTGCTGCCCAAATACCAATTGTGGAACTGGGCCGGGTTAAAGAATATAGCAGATCTTAAAGGCAAAAAAATACGCTCCTGGGGACCCTACATGCCCAAACTATATGAAGCGGTGGGTGCAGTGGGTGTCAACCTGGTGCAGGCCGACTGGTTTGAGGCCATGCAGAAACATATGATCGACGGCGGTTTCTTTTCGGTTTCCATGGGCCTGGCATCCAAGGTGGATGAAGTGGCCAAGTATGTCACCATGGTGGATCTGGGTATCAACACCGGCCCCATGTGCATCATGAACCAGGATAAATGGAACAGCCTGCCGGCGGATGTGAAGAAGGTCTTCCAAGAGGTCATGGCAGAAATGCCCGCGGTGGGGAAACAACTGACCATTGACGCTGAGAACGCCGGCATCAAGGCCGCCAAGGCCAAGGGTCTGACCCTGGTGCCCTTCCCGGATCGCCAGAAATGGATCGATGCCCTGCCGGACATCCGCGCCATATGGGCCGAAGATATGGCGAAGAAAGGCCTGGGTAAAGAAGCTCAGCAGATGATCAAGTTATGGAACGCTGCATTGGAGAGTGTTCGCAAGAAGTGAAGGTAGGCCGCCGTCGTGCGGTTAATGGATCTTATGCCGGCGTTTCGCATGGTGCGGGGCGCCGGCGCTGTTCCTTAAAACAGGCGAGGAATCCGGCGTCATGGAAAATAGCAAGGTGATGCAAAGAATCGCCGCCGTGTCCAACGTGATCGGGGCAATTGCCCTGCTGATCATGCTGGTGGTCACGGTGGCGGATGTGATCATGAGCAGGATCTTCAACTCGCCTTTTCCCGGCGCTACCGAGATCATAACCTCCGTCATGCCTATTTCCGTCTTTGCATTCCTTTTAAGCACCCAGATTAAATCGCGCCACATTAACATCGACATGGTGCTCAACCGCCTGGGCACCAAAGCCCGAACGCTTTTGAAGATGGCCGGCCAGGGTGTCGGCATTTTTCTGTTCGGGTTATTGACCAAGCTTACCGTTCCCATGGCCATCTACAGTTATCAGATCACCGAGCATACCGGCGGCAGCGTGGCGGTTCCCATGTATCCGGCCAAGATCATGATCCCCATTGCCACCGGCCTGATCACCATCCAGTTGGTCATCGAACTGATCAAATCACTGCGTGTGTTGCTTGGCCGCAACGGTGACAACGAGGGGTCGTTGACGGCCAGCTAGGAAACTCTCCGGGATAGAGGCTGCATAATGTTTTGGTTCCTACCTTTGATGTTTTCGGTAGTACTTGGGGTACCGGTGGCGTTCGCCCTGGGCCTGGTGGGTTTTTTGGGTCTGGTGGATAACCTTAACTGGATTGCGGCCACATCCCAGATTAAGGCGATTCTTTTCGGGGCCACCAACAGTTACGCACTCAGTTGTGTGCCCATGTTCATTTTAATGGGAGAACTGAGCTTCAAGGCCGGCATCAGCGATGATCTGTTTGAAGCGGCCAACAAATGGCTGGGCCGGCTGCCCGGGGGCTTGGCCATTGCCACCAACTTCGCATGCGCCATTTTCGGGGCGTGCTCCGGATCCACCATTGCCAGCGCCTCGGTCTTCACCAAGATTGCCCTGCCCGAGATGATTGAAAAGGGTTACGACAAACGCCTCAGCGCCGGGGCCATCGCCTCCGCCGGGGCCCTGGCGTGCATGATTCCGCCCAGCATCTTAATGGTGATCTACGGACTCATAACCTCCCAACCCATCAACAAACTGCTGGTGGCCGGTTTCGTGCCCGGGGCCATGACCGCATTCGCTTACGGCCTTGGCATTTTTCTCGTGGCCAAGGGTTTCCCCAAGCTGGTGCCCACTCTCGACGCGGAGCAAGTATCGCTTGGAGAGAAATTCAAGGCCCTGACAGGCGTACTGCCCATCGCCTTTTTATTCCTTCTGGTGATGGGGGGGTTGTTTCTGGGCTGGTTCACCTCCACCGCCGCAGGCGCCATCGGCTCGGCCGGAGCCCTGCTGGTGCTGATGATGCGCGGGCGCTTTACCTTGAAAACCTTCTACGACACCCTGGTGCAAACCGGCATACTCTCCTGTTCGCTCCTGATCATCATTACCTTCGGCAATCTGTTCTCCTTCGTACTCAGTTCCTCAGGGGCCATAGACAACTTTGTGGGGTTCATCACCGGTCTCAACATGGCGCCGGTGCTGGTGTTGCTCTTGATTATCGCCCTTTACGTCATGGTGGGCTGCATGGTAGACCCGGTGTCCATGCTGATTATCACTTTGCCCGCGGTAATGCCGGTGGCCGAGGCCATGGGCTTCGATCCTATCTGGTTCGGCATCATCGTCATCACCATGCTGGAGGTGGGGGTCATCACCCCTCCGGTGGGCATGAACGCCTACACCGTGAAGGCGGTCGCCGGCGACGCATTGACCACCGGCGAGATTTTCAGCGGCATTTCGTTTTTCCTGTTCCTACAAGCCATCGTACTGACCATCATCATCTCCTTTCCGCCCATCGTCACCTACCTGCCCAGTCTGATGATGGACTAGCTATAGCATTTCGGATTGCGGATTGCGGATTTAGAAATGAAAACAAACTCATGTTCGGGAGGTAAATAATGGACAATCGTTTAAATACTCTTTTCCAACCTATCAACATCGGCGGGCTCACCGCCCGCAACCGCATCGTAATGCCGCCCATGAACACAAATCTTGCCCATGGCGATGGCTTTGCATCTGACCGCAATCGTGATTACTACGCAGAGCGAGCCAGGGGCGGCGCCGGCATTGTTATTCTGGAAGCCATGTTTGTGGAATGGGCTGCCA
>JABGPV010000181.1 GCA_018644785.1 Deltaproteobacteria bacterium
TTCTCGCCATGCGGAATAACCGGTTTTGTCATACTGGCGGAAAGCCACATGTCGATCCATAGCTGGCCGGAAAGAAATTACCTGGCAATAGATATTTTTACCTGCGGTGATCATACCATGCCACATAAGGCACTGGAATATCTTCGGGAAGTCTATTGCCCGCAAAGAGTTGAAATTCAGGAGATCAAAAGAGGCAAGTTATGAATAATAAGGAAGAATGGTTTTCTGAAGGAACGGTTCCCGGCAAGCGCTATGGCAAGATTGAACATTGCTTTTTAATGGAAGAACTTATTTTAAGAGAACAAACCGATTATCAGTCCATATTAATATTTGATAACTCAGTATATGGAAGAATTCTTGTGCTGGATGATATTGTACAGTTTTCTACCAGCGATGAATTTATTTATCATGAAATGATTACACACCCTGTAATGCTGTCACATCCTGATCCCCGGCGAATTTTAATTGTAGGGGGAGGAGACGGGGGAACACTGCGGGAATGTCTCAGGCATAATCCTGAGCATGTATCCCAGGTAGAAATCGACAAAAGAGTGATAGACGTATCACGGAAATACTTTCCTTCCATATCTCAGGGCGGGTTTGCGGATTCCAGGGTAACGTTGTCCCATGAGGATGGAAAGGATTTTATAAAAAAATATGAAAACCATTTCGATATCGTTATTATTGACTGCAGTGATCCTGTGGGGCCTTCATTACCGCTTTTTGAAGCTGAATTTTATAAAGATATTTTCAAAGCATTAAAAGCAGACGGCATGGCCTCTTTCCAGGTCGGATCATTTCTTGATCCGGCGTTAATTAGCGAGACATTTTCCAACCTGGGGCAGATTTTTCCATCAGTAGTAAAAATACGGCTCACAATGCCTTCATATCATTGCGGTGAATATTGTTTTATGGGGGCTTCAAAAGATATTTTACTGGAAAATATCAGTATGGAACATATTGAAAAGAGATATAAAGAATTAAACCAGGATGGGGCATTAAAATATTATTCTCCGGGGATGCATCAGGCTTCACAAACGATTCCCGGGATATATGGGGTGTAATTTTACCTTTTTCCTGCAAGCGTTGGCACTTCTGCCGGTCGTGTCATCAGAAGAGAATTGGAGAAGTAAATATATAAAATGAAAGGTTAATAATTCACAAACAAATATAGGAGCCTCTCATGCTTGTTTACGATGAGGCTAAATAAGGAGGGGGTATGGTTAAGGAGTGTTTGAGAGTCTGTTACCTGGCGGTGTTTTTGATCCTGCTGGCAATGGGGGTGCAAACCGTCCAGGCTGACAGCACGTGGCGGCCCCACGATGATCTTTTTTCAGTCAGCTTTCCAACAGAGGCAAACGGCTGGGCATGCGGCCGCTGGGGCACCATATTGCATACTTCCGACGGGGGAAAAACATGGGCGACGCAACACAGCGGCATCGATCTGACCCTGACCGGTATTTACTTTTTCAATGAGGCGCTCGGCTGGGCCGTGGGGGCGGAAGGAACCATTCTCCACACGCGAGACGGCGGCCGGACATGGGAAAAACAGAAAAGCCCCGTACCCTTTTACCACAACGATGTTCATTTCGTAACCCCGCTCAAAGGCTGGATCGCCACAGAAGAGACCCACATCCTTCATACCCGGGACGGCGGCAAGTCATGGGTCGTCCAGTTCCAGGATAACATCTTTCGCCTGAAAGCCATCTCCTTTGCTGACGAACAACACGGCTGGGCCGTGGGCGAGTACGGGTTTACTTACGGGACGCGGGATGGGGGAGAGACCTGGACCCGTCAGTACGGCCTGTATGAATACAACGAGGAGAGCGGTTTTTACGAGAGCGGTACCTTCCTGTTCGATGTAAAGGCCATTGACCCCCAAACCGCCGTGGCGGTGGGCGCCGACAGCCTGATTATCATGACCCGCGATGGAGGAAGCACCTGGCGGGAGCTGAACGCACCATTGCCGCCCCATACCCATTTGCTGGGGGTCGCAGCCGGTGCCGGCGGTGATATCGCCATTAGCGGCAAGGGTTTTTACCTCTTTTCCAACGACAAGGGGGCGTCCTGGTCCCCGCTCCGTTTCGTTCCGACCATGGAATATGGCTGGTTGTACGGCATCGAAGGGGTTGGAGAAAATCGTTTTGCATCGGTGGGCATGGACGGGCTGATTTATATGGGGTCGCCATCCGGGAGTCTGCAGCAGACCATCTATTGAGAGGAGTGAATGAAAATGAGCAGTAAAACCAATGGAAAATGGATCGACCGGTTTTCAATGTATACCACCCGCCACCGGGTGGCGGTCATGGTCTTTGCTATTATCGTGGCCGTTATCATGGGCTCCGGAATATTCAGGATAAAAGGAGAGGTGCTGCTCGAGGAGCTGCTGCCCTACGACCACCAGTTTTTGAAGATCATTATTGAATTTTCAGAAGTTTTTGGTACCGGCGGCTCTGCGGCCATCATCATGGTGCAGGCTACAGACGGTGATATCTTCAACACGGAGTTTTTGAAAAAAGTGCAGGGAATTGACCGGGAGGTGGCCGATCTGAGGGAGACCTACCGGAGCCAGACTTTCTCCATCGCCAGCCGATCCATGCAGGTGACCCGTGTCGGCGGTTCCGGGGTTATTGAATTCGAACCGCTCATGCACCCGGATGTTCCGGGAACCCCCCAGGGGCTCGCGGCCCTGAAAAAGGACATTTTTTCGGACCGGGGCATCCGCGGGCTCGTGTCTGAAAAGGGAGACATAACCATTGTCGTCACCGAGTTTAAACCCGATGTCAATTATGAGCGCAGCGCAGCGCTGCTCAACGAGATCGTTGCCACCTACTCGGATGAGAACGTTCGGGTGGAGGCGGCCGGATTTCCGGTGCTCATGGGCTGGATCTACGGATACAAATCCCAGATCATTTTCGTGATGGCGGTGAGCACGGCACTGATTCTGTTGATTATTTTCATTATCTTCAGGAACTTCAGCGGAATGGCCGCACCGGCCCTGTTCGGGGTCTTCAGCACCGCCTGCGGGCTGGGTTTTATCGGCTGGACCGGGATCAACTTCAGTCCCCTGCTCTACGTGCTTGCATTCCTGGTGGGGGCCCGTATGGTCAGCCACGCGGTCCAGGTGACCCACCGGTACATGGAGGAGCTGGCTGAAAGGGAAGACAGGATCGAGGCCTGTTATGAAACCATGCGCCGGATGATCCTCCCCAATTGGGCGGGGGTTGTCACCGATGGCGCCGGTTTTTTGATCCTGATCATGGTGAAAATCGCTTTGATGCAACAGGTGGCCATCTTCATGAGTTTCTGGATGTTTACCGTGGCCTTTTGCGGCCCGATGACCCCGATTATCTGCAGTTTCATGCCCCTTCGAAAGGCCAGTGAGGAGTATATGACCTGTAAGGTGGAAATGGGCCTGTGGGATAGGATCTGCATGGGCAGTGCACGGTTTTCCGTGACCCGCGGTAAATTTGTAGTGGCCCTTGTCTGTCTGGCGGTGCTCGTCTTCAGTGCCTTCCAGACGACTCAACTCCAGATTGGGGATCCCACCCCGGGCACCTCCCTGTTTTGGCCGGAGCATCCGTTCAACCGGACCGTCGCCAAGATCAACGAAAACCTGAATGTCTCCACCGACGACCTGGTGCTCTATTTCAAGGGGAACAAGGAAGATTCTGTCTATCATCCCGAGGTGTTTCAGACCTTTGAGGCCTTTGACCGGCATATGCGAGATGCGCTGCCGGATATATATAAATCGAGCGACTCGTTCGGCGCCGTTATGAAGACCCTGCACGAAGTCCTCCGTGATGGGGACATGGTCTATCATGAACTGCCACGCAGTTCCAGTAAAATGGACAACCTCATTGGCATGGCCCGGTCTAGCGTTCAGACCGCCACTCTGCAGCTCTATTTTGACGCCAAAATGCAGATGTCCCAGCTGTCCATCTACTTTACCGATCATACCTCCACCAATCTGCTGCGTATCCGTGACGCTGCATATGACTTTTTTTCAGACCGGCCCATGAAGATTGAAACGGGCGAATTTCTCATGGCCGGCGGTGCTGTGGGCATGGAAATGGCCACCAACGAGGAGATGAAGCGAACCCACACCAATATTGACCTGATGGTGCTGGGAACGATTCTTATTATCTGCTCCCTGTTTTACCGTTCCATTGTAGCGGGCCTCATGCTCACCGGCCCCCTTGTAATCGGAAACCTGGTGGCTTTTTGCTTCATGTCACTGAACGATATCGGCCTTTCCATCAACACACTGCCGGTGGCGGCGGTGGGAGTCGGGGTCGGGGTCGACTTTGCCATCTATATTTACAACCGGTGCAAGGAGGAATTTGCCGTCTGGCCGAACCAGCCCGGCTGCGATCCCACCGGGGACCGGTGGCTCGATAGCATCCTGATCTCGGTACGCACATCCGGCAAGGCCGTGGTCTTCACCGGATTGACCATGGTGCTGCCCATTTTATGCTGGCTGTTTTTATCGGATCTCAAGTTCCAGGCCCAGATGGGCCTGTTCCTGGCCATGATCCTTACCACCAACGTGGTGCTGGCCATGACCCTGCATCCGCTGATGCTCTATGTCATCAAACCGGGTTTCATCGGGAAAACCGCTGAAAACGGGGAGGTTGGCGTTGAAACTTTTACTGCCGAGGAGGCTATGAATTAACGGTTACCGGCATATGCCGGAAAAGTATTTAGAATTAATTATTATTAACACAGACTATTACTAAGAGGTCAGTAGCTTTTAACTGATCAACTGGATTAAGAGCGGTAAGCTGTTTCCAGCCTCTCGGGAATCCTTGCCGGTCCTTAATTTCAAACCTTAAAAAAGGAGGAGAGTATGCGTCGAAAATCTTTGATATTAATTTTGGCATTGGCCGCGTTGCTGGTGGCCTGGGGGCCTGTCTCGGCAAAAATGTTCGAGGTTGGCGGAAAACCTGCGTCAGTCCAGGGGTATATATCCCAGTCTATTGGGCATTCCCTGGAAGAGGGTGATTACTACGACATCGAAAATGATTTCAATCAGGCCTTAATGAATCTGTTTGTTGAGGGAGATGTAAAGCTGTCAGGAGATTTGTCGTTCTATGCAGCCGGCATGCTGACCGTGGACTGGATTTATGACTTGCAACACAATGATGTCAGTTGGAAAGCGAAGCGGTTCAACGAATCACGGGATGCGCTGTATATCGATGATGAATGGTGGCAACTCGTGAAAGAAGCTCACCTCACATGGTCCCCCGGTGATTTTACTTTTCGCATTGGAAAGCAGGTCGTTAGATGGGGTGAATTGTTCGCCCTGGCTGTTAATGATGTTATCATGCCCAATGATTATACACATGGCCTGGCGGAAGTGGAGCTGGAAACGCTTTATATCCCAATACCTTTGATAAATGTCAGCTATGGGACCTTTCTGGATTCCGGCCCTTTTCAGACATTGGACATCCAGTTCATATTCAATCCCAATGCGGATTTCATACCATCCCCATACGGTGCGGATGGGAATGTGTATGGGAATGATCGGGCCGGTATATGGGCCGCTGATGTAGTGGCTGGGGGTGAAAGATTGGGACGGCTTGATATCTCCATAGACGATGATCCGGACAGTTTCGATTCTGATTATTTCGAATATGGTGTGAAGATTAGTACCATTACACAAAGGGGCATCTTTTCCCTTATGGGCTTTTACGGTATCAATAATTCGCCGGCCCTCGGTTATGATTTAACCAATGTTGTTCCTTTCTATTCGGATGATACGTTTCTACCTGATTTTTCGGACTATGCAGTTTATGATACGGACGGCAATCCTGTTGCGAATTATGCCATGAAAGGTAAGTATGTGGACGAGAAGTTTGTCGGGGCCTCATGGTCGACTGAGTTACCTTTCAGCTCAGCACTGCTTGGCAATGTTAAACCGATGCTCGATGTTGAAGTTTCATACCGGTTTGATGATGCTTTTCTGGTGATGGACTGGGCTACGTTTACTCTCTCTCAACTTGAGACCGATAAACTGGTAGCCGGTGTAGGAATTGTCTGGAAAATGAAAGTGCCCTGGCAAAAAGGGTATATCAGTCTAATAGCCAACGCGGCGTACAACCAGTATGATGATAAGGATGTCGTAAGAATGGTCAATGCAGAGCAAGTAGTGGCAATAGAGGAATCGTCGTGGGACTATTTTTTCGATATTAGTACCACCTATAAAAAATGGGACATAAACCCCGGAGTCTGGGTGTATGCCATATCGGATTGGGATATGTCTCAGATCGCGCCTTACATCATCTGGACGCCCAACTCACGATGGAGTTGCGCCCTCACCGGAACTTTTTTTGAAGGCAGGAAACATAGTGCGTGGGGTGTAGGCAACAAAGACAGCATCTCACTGAAGGCAACCCGGCTGTTTTAATCGTTTGCAAAAGTTGGCAAATAAAGCCAAAAAGCCGTCAGGTGATCAAGGCGTTATATGTTGAATTTTGCGGTTGGTCCTTGACTCTTTCGGCTGAAACCCAATTAAGAAAGGGAGAAACATAAATGAACTATTTAAAGAAATGGATATTACCTGGTTTTACCTGCGTCATAGCCGGCCTTCTAAGTTTCCAGGTAGTGCTGGCCGGGGACATCGTCTCCAATGATATCAGTTTTAATGAAATTCTAAAGATTAAAAAAACAACCGATGACCCCACCCCTGTTTACAAAGAGGTCAATTATTTGAAGGACTGGGTGACCCAGGAAACCTGGGACAAGATTACGTCGGATCCAAAAGAGGCCCGGCAAGCATGGGAAAAGATGCTGGGGTTTAAGGCGCCCGACGTCACCGGCACCATCGCACAGGAAATCAAACCCGGAAAATACACCCTTGCGGATAAAGAACGGCTGCCGTTTAAAGAGCTTATGACGCCTGGTATCTATGCTCGATTCAATGAACCGGGAGCCCAGGGGGAAAATATTGGCGGCAACTTTACGGAATTTGAAGTAATCCCGACCCGGCAGTATTATGGCAACTTAGCATTGTCCAGGGATACAATGAAAAATGAAGGCAAAGCCAGGCTGGATGAACAAGGCTACGCGGATGAAATGACCTTTGAAGCCGGTGTGGCGTTTCCGAGACCATCCGGGCCGTTTGCCGGCTGGCAGGTTATTCACAATTTTACCGTGGGTGGCTATAGCATTGAGGACATAGTCGGGGTGATGTACGATGTGGGTATTGATAAGTCCTTTAAAAAAGACCGGGGGGGGCTTTACAAGTATTATATTATGAAGATGGCCCGGCGATCGATCATGGAACCTTTGGGGAGATGGTATGATGCCCGTACAGAGAGATCACAAGAGTCCATGGCAGGTCTTAGTGTGATGTATGCGCCCCGCGATCTGTACGGTAATGCCTATATCGATTACACCTACGATGCTCCCGACAAACCAAATAGAAGGATGCTCTACACCCCTTTGTTAAGAAGAATCCGCTTGATGACATCCTCGGATTCTCAGGATCAAGCAGTTGGGATGGACTATGCCGGTGACGATGATGCTATGCTGGCCCAGGATCTGAGACCGGACAAATACCCCTATGAGGTGAAGATACTGGAAGAAAGAGAGTTCCTCTTCCCAACCTATACCATAGACGGAGAGACCTGGATTGATTCCAAGAACAAGTTTTTATGGCGGGACCTTAAGATGGAACGTCGTCCCTGTTACGTGATCGAGATGAAACAGCTCGACTCCAACTATATATACAGCAAGCGGGTGTATTGGGTGGATAAGGAGAACTTTATAATTCTGATGGGCGAGATGTACGATCAAAAAGGACGCCTCTGGCGTTCCCAGAATTCCCATTATTCTTTCAACCGGGATATTGGCATTTGGGGCTGGTTCCAGACCTGGGCATGGGATCACATAGATGTGCATACGTCTTTCATAACAGCCTATGAATATCCGGGAGAAAATATGGCCCGGAAGGAAATAAGTCCAAGGCGGCTGATGCAAGGAGTGAAGTAGCCGGTTACTTGTGATGGATAAAACGGGACCGGTGGTGGATACCGGTCCCGTTTTATATGATTTTATCACAAGCCATCTCAAAATATTTTTTTTGTCCAAGATCTTTATTTTGAGATAGCTTGTAGAAAATACTCCGGACAGTCGCGGATCGCGAGTCGAAGGATGCAATACCGTAAAGGAGAGATTCATATGAACAAAGTATTAATTGTCGGTGCAGGTGCTCAAGGCGGACCCTGCACATCTATTTTGTCAAGGGATGAGAGTATTGAAGAAATCCGGCTGGCGGATATTGATCTTAATCAGGCCGAGGCTGTGCAGAAAAAAATCGGCAGCCCCAAGGTTAAGGCAATGCAACTGGATGCAGGAAATTTAGAAGCAGTTACCAAAGCAGCTGAAGGTATGGATGCCATCATCAATCTGACAGTGGAGTGTTTCAATGAAATTATTATAAAAGCAGCGGTGAAAAACAGAATTCACTATGTTGATACCGGCAATAGCGCAGAGACTTTGGAACGATATGCAAAAGGCCAACGAGTTTTTGACCTGGAAGAAGACTTTGAGTCATTCGGAAAAACAGCCCTTCTCGGCTGCGGCGGCTCCCCTGGCCTTGTCAATGTCATAGTGCGATATGTCTGTGATCAAATGGAAGAAGTGGAAAAGATTTGTATCCGAATAGGAACGAAGAATATTGCCAAAGAAGGTGATGATGTCGTCAAGGGCTGGAATCCGGGCTGGTCTCCCGTCACTGCACTTGAGGGTTTTGCGGAACAGCCCTGCGTTTATGAGGATGGGGAATATAAACGGTTGCCTATCTTCAGTCGTCCGGAAGAATATCCTTTTCCCGAATCGTTTGGCAAATGCCTGATTACGTCTCATCTCCATGATGAAGTTTATACACTCCCGCTAAATATTAAAAAAGGTATCCAGGAAGTCGATTTTAAATATCCGGTTGATCCCATAGCCGGTGCCCTGGTCAAGATGGGTTTTGGTGATGAAAAGGAAATCGAAGTCCGGGGAACCAAAATTCTTCCCCGGGAGGTTTTGCTTAATATGCTGCCGCCCATGGGGGATGCTTTTTTGGGGGAGAGCGAAGAAACCGCCGGGGAGGACAGCGGCGCAAGGGGAATGCTGGAAGTCACGGTGGATGGTGTAATGAACGGCCGTAAAGTTGCTTACAAGGCATGGATGGGTGATTCGGAGTTTAATCCGGATGAAAATCAATATTTATACGAGACATTCGGGACTACACAGATTATGATTCCACTGCCGGCGGCGGTGGGCGCAAAAATGTGTATGAACGGAATGACGGATGCCGGCATGATTTCCTCCGAGTGTTTGAACCCGGAGCAGTTTTTTAAAATCATGGGTGATATGGGTGTGCCAATGGAAATTAGCGAGCAGATTATCAGTGAAAAGAGTTTTGCGTAGCAGAGAAAGTATGAAGTGCCTAAAGTGAGCTAAAGTTGTGGTATGCTTTGCAGCCTTTTATGGATATAATGATAAGCATTGGGAAAGTTTACTCTAATGAATAAAAAATTTGATATTGGCGCACCGTTCAAGCTGGTCGTGGCTCTGGTTATCGGAGCAGTAATTACATGGTTCAACGGTGAGTTGTTACCGCTTACCATGGGTGTGCTTACGGACGGCTATAAATTCTCACTGGAGCATGCGGGTGTTATTCTCAGTGTTGAAATGTTTGGGGCGGCGATCCTGCCCCTTTTCATTTCGCCATTTATGGGGAAAATAGACCTGAGAAAACTGGCTCTCATCGGGGGGCTTGTGGCTATTTCCGGGCAGTCTCTAACAGCAATGGCCACCGGGTATGTACCGGTGGGCGCATCTCGCTTCATTACCGGCGCAGGCTACGGGATGATGGGTGCAGCCCTGTATGCCGCCGTTGCCCGAACAAAAGATCCCGAACGTTTGATGGGGTTGATGACCTTGTCGTTAGGCCTTTTCGGCGCCTTTTTCGTAGTCCTTTTTCCCTACGTGATATCCGGGTTCGGTCCCCGTGCATACTTTTGGTCCATCGCCGCTATGGTTCTATGTACCTTTTGGGTGTATATCTGGTTTCCGAAATCGGCAGCGGAAGAAGAAGTGAAAAACGAAGGGAGCCCGCCTGTATCCGTTCCGGTTGTCTTCCTGGTGGTCTGCTCAAGTGCTGCTTTCTTTTCCGGCCAGACACTTCTCTGGACATTTTCGGAAAGGATCGGCGTGACACTGGGCCTGTCCATGGAGCAAATCGGATGGATTCTCGGCAGCAGCAGTCTTACAGGACTGGTCGGGGCGATCATTCCCACCTGGCTCGGCACAAAGTATGGCCGCGTCCTGCCCATTGTATTGAGCATTATGGGGATGGGGGCCAGTTTCATAGGCGTCACTTATGCCGGTGAATCGGTTCTCTATACCGTTTCCGTGCTCG
>JABGPV010000182.1 GCA_018644785.1 Deltaproteobacteria bacterium
AGGTGGTTGCCTTCACACCGGAAGAGGTATAGAAACAAGAAAATGCAGGCTGGCCCCGTTTCCGGGAGCAGCCTGCGAATTGGAAGGGGGCAAACGATATTTTAAGGAGGCTATGCCAAGTCTCGCGCCCGTATGTCAGATAAAACAGCAATATTCATGCCGAAAGACTGGCATAATGCTTGATTTTCCTTTATCGTTCACCCAAAACTGTTTTTTCCACCCATATTCAACAGGTTACCATCTATTTTCCGCACCTGAAAGGATATTCATGATGATTCAATCAATTTGGGAAACCGCTTAACACTTAACAAGTGTTAAAAATTTCAGCTTAACAATTGAACGCTTTCAATGATCCAAACGGCCATGTCGCCATTGCCAAAGGGGTATCACGTAAAGGTGAAAGGCGCAAAGCTGACGGGTCGTTCTTTTACGGCATTGTTTTTGCAGCATCCAAGGCTGTCCCAATATTAATCGGGCCTTTCCCTATGGAGGCTCCGGCGTTGAAAACGACAAAAAATTTTACAGGAGAGAAAAGATGGCAAAAAAATTGGGCGTTTTTGTGAGTTCCGACCAGCATTTGGACAAACTCATCGACCTTTGCAAGGCCGCACAGGAAAAGGGCGATGTAGATGTGACTCTCTTTTTCAGCCACCTGGGAACCCTGTTAACCCAGGACCCCAGGTTTGGAGAACTTGAAGGGATGGCCAATATGAGCCTGTGCAATGTGGGCTTTGAAAGCCACAATCTAAAACCACCGGTCCAGGGCATCGCGAAAGAGGATTTTGCCACCCAGGCCAGGAATGGGGAATTGATCGAAGAGGGCGACCGTTACATTGTTTTCTAGGAAAAAAGGGGGATTTTAAAAAATGGAAAATGTTCAGCATGTGGCGTTTCTGGTGCGCCGAAAAGAAGACCTCTGGGAAGGTTCACGATCCACCCTGGGGCTGGCCGTTGAAAATATTTATTCATATATGTTCGTTTTGGACATTGAAGTGGACATGACGGAAGCATACAAGGAAAATCTGGAGTGGCTGGAGGATATGGAATGTGAATATTATTCCAACAATAAAGCCAATGCGGATAAACACGGGTTTCAGTATCTGAGCCTGGAAGAGATTGGCCAAAAACTTAAAACAATGGACCTGATCGTCCCCTTTTAGGAGCTTCTACCATGAATATTCTGCACATCTATAAAACGGAACCCGATGAAACCACTAAATCCCTGGTGGGAATTGTTTCCGAAGGAAAAGAAATTTCGGAATTTTCCCTGTATCAGGGTGAACCGGACTACGGAAAGCTCATCGATTTGATCTTTGAACATGATCACGACAAAGTGATCAGTTGGTGGTAGCAGGTACGGGAACCCACTCGGCCTAATTTTGACGTCGGAATGAAAACAACATTCATTCCGCCATATCAATAAGGAGGTGTCCGATGGACGAAGCGATCGTTCACAACCCGCCGATCAGCATTACAGACCTGACAGCATTGAAACGGAAAGGCGCAACCGTTACGGTGAATAACACTTTTGAGATCAATGAGGTTGACCTGGTTCACGAGGAAAACCCTTTTCGCGCATTCCTGTTTTTTTCTCTTTTTTCGGGCACCGTTGATGGCGAACCCTATGAATTCAGGAAGTGTTACGCAAAAGGATGCCAACATAACTTGTGCCCCCATGTTTCCCAGGCGGTCATGATCGCCAACCGGTACCTCAAACGGGACTACAAGACAATGGAAAAAGCCGGGATTGCCTTTGAAGAAAACCTTTTTACCCTGGAGGCTATGCTAGCGCAGTTCGAAAGGAAACGGGATGAGTTTGTGGTCACCCTGATTCTTGAGGATTATATCCGCATTGCCGGAGAGGGCGAGAAAATTTCCATTGAGGTTTCAGTGGAAAAATTCCCGGCAGTTGAAAATTTTGTTAACTACAGCGAAAAACGTGTGTATTTTTCCGTCAATTTCAATGTGGACTATCTGGGACAAACCCACGTCTGTCAACGGTGTTTTTCATGCTACGCCATGGACCGGGAAAAGGAAGAAGCGCAAATCCCAATGGACCTGGCCAACAGGCGGCTGACAGCTATCTACAATAATTTTGAAACGGCGGGAATTGAATATAATAGGGTGTTTTTCAAATAACAATCATCCTTGGATGGCTTTATTCACCTGGATATGGTGTTCCTTGAGCCGTTTCCACAGGGTCACCCGACTGATTCCCAGGATTTTGGCCGCTTTGGTCTTGTTTCCGCCGGTTTTTTTCAATGTTGCCAGAATCGCCTCTTTCTCATCCGGACTCGTCGGGCGGCCTTTATTAGACCGTTTTACCGAAGAAAATCCGCTTTGTCCGGTCATGTTGGCGGGAAGATGATTCAGCTGAATCTCATCATCCGGGCAAAGCACGAAGGCGTATTCAATGGCGTTAATCAGCTCCCGTATGTTGCCGGGCCAGTCGTAATTCACCAGTCGTTCCAGGGCCTCTTCATCCATTCTGGTAATGTTCTTGTGGCTCCTGAGCCGGATTCGACTGATAAAGGCATCGATGAGCAAAGGGATGTCCTCGCGTCGCTCCCTGAGGGGCGGTAAATTGATGGGGATGACGCCCACGCGATAATAGAGGTCCTCGCGGAAACGACCTTCTTCCATGAATTTTTTGAGATCCTTGTTGGTGGCTGTAATAATACGCACATCAATGGAGAGGGGTTTGTGATCCCCCACCTTTTCGATCTCTTTTTCCTGCAATACGCGCAGCAACTTCACCTGGGTGGAAAGGGGAATGTCGCCGATTTCATCCAGAAAGATGTCCCCCCTATTGGCCGCTTCAAAACGCCCCTTGCGGTTGCGATCCGCGCCGGTAAAGGCCCCTTTCACATGGCCGAACAGCTCGCTTTCCAAAAGGGATTCATTTAACGCCGCACAATTCACTTTCACAAAAGGGCCTTCGGAACGTTTACCCAACCGGTGTATGGCCGTTGCCGCCAATTCTTTGCCTGTGCCGCTTTCGCCATAAATAGCCACGGGGGCCTCGGAATCAGCCGAGCTTCGAATCAGGTCAAAAACCTGGCTCATGGCGACGGATTTGCCGATGATCCCCTCAAAACTCTCCTCAATGCTCAACTCGCGGCGCAGGGAGGTAATCACACGGTCCCTGTCCACCAGGCCCGTGCAATCAGCCAGGGTTTCCACGCCACCCACCACCACACCGTCCTTATCCTTTAAAACCGCTGCATTCTTGAGCACATGGACCGGAGATCCGTCTTTTCGTTTGAGCATACATCGCTTGTGGCGCACCTGGCCTTTATTGAACAGTTCGCAGTGTTTCACACCGCCCAATGCCCTTGATTGAAAACAGGTGTTGCACTCCAGTATCTCGCAGGACTGCCCGATCAATTCCTTTTTCCTATAGCCCGTCAGTGTTTCAAAAGCGTTATTCACCGAAAGGATGATACCGACGGGATCCACCACCATGAGCCCGTCCAACATGGTTTGTACCACGGTCTTCCAGTACTGACTGTATTCATTTTCAAACATAGTCGTCTCCAAGACCCCGGAATTTCCTATCTGTTAAATTTTAACGTTAATTAACAAGTGTTAATTTTAAACATTATTAACGCGAACGCAACAGTTTTCTTTCCGGTTATATTACCACATAAAATTCAATTGGTTATATCCAAAGCAATCTCTTCATGAGAAAGTGGCACCACATTTGCACGATGATGGATCAACGCAATTTGAAAATACAGGTCATAATGTGAAAGATGAACTTGGAAATGAAGAACCTGAAGTTGATCGGATTCTGGATCTCAGAGGATGGAGTTGCCCCTGGTGCATCCTCAAGGCCAAGAGCTGGCTCACTCGCATGAAACCGGGCCAGATTCTGGAATTGTACAGCACGGATCCTGAAACCCTTAAGAGTTTCCCCTCCATATTAAGGAATGGGAATGACAAAGTCATTGAAGTCAAACAGTACCCCGATTATCACCGGATGTTAATTCTTCGAGGATAATAGGGGCATCGCCTTATATCAGGCGGAAAAATTTGAACAACAATAGAAAGAAGGAGGATGTACCATGGGAGAAGTAGATCTTAACAACATTCAGCCGGATAATGTCGTGGACGCGCGGGGTGTTTCCTGTCCGGGGCCGTTGTTGGAAGCAAAGAAGGGCATGGGTACCGTTCAGGTGGGCCAAATCCTTGAGATTCTGTCCAATGACCCTGGAAGTAAGAACGATATTCCCAGATGGGCCAAGAAGGTCGGTCACGATTATCTTGGTGTGCTGAGCATTGATGGCGCCGACAGACTCTTTGTCAAGCGACAAAAATAGGCGGGAGAACCCAAATGGCAGCCCAGGAAAATCAGGCAAAGATTTTAATATTGGCGACGGAAGACTGCGCCTATCCGGGTGCCAACGCAGCGGGCCAGGCCCACATGAGTTACCCGGAAAACACCTATGTCCTGCGGGTCAGGGCGCCGGTGATGTTCCCTGAGCAGTTCTATATGGACTGCTTCAAAAAAGGGATTTACGGCATCATCATCATGAGCTGCGGCGTGGAATGCCCCTATGAGGGCGCCTATCCAACCCTGGCCACCCGTATGGACAGGGTGTATGCCATCATGAGGGAACAGGGCCTGGATACCCGCAGAATTCGTCTCACCGGGGTGTGCACGGTCTGTACCAAAGCCTTTGTCAAAGAAGTCAATCAGATGAACCAGCTTGTGACAGAATTGGGGCCTCCCGGCGCCGAAGGTAAAAAGGCTGCGTGACCCCCAAGGTTTCCGGCCCCTTTCCTCCGGGGCCGAAGACCTTGGATGAACAGATAAGGCCTTGTTGGGCTGTGTTCACAAAGCCGAATGTCACTTTCAAAGAGATATGAAAGGAAAGATGGATGTCTACGGACAAAATTGAATTCGACACGCTGGTAGTGGGGGCCGGGATTGCGGGTTTGCAAGCGGCTCTGGATTTGGCCGATCAGGATTTTAAGGTGGCCATTGTTGATAAGGACGCCTCCATCGGGGGTAAAATGATTCGGCTCTCCAAGGTTTTCCCCACCCTTGACTGCGCCAGCTGCATTACCACCCCTAAAATGTCTGCGGCGGCCCATCACCCCAACATCACCAGTTTTACCTATTGCGAACCGAAAACCATAAAAAATACCGGCGGCGGAATCACTGCGCTAATCACCCAGAAATCCAGATTCGTTGACGAAATCAAGTGCATCGGTTGCCGGCAATGCGAATACAACTGTCCCGTTTACGTTCCCGATGAGGAGCAGGGGGGATTTAACGGGCGCAAAGCCATCTATGTGCCGTTTACCAACGCCATCCCCCAGGTTGCCGTTCTGGATGTGGAGAACTGCACCCTGTGTGGAAAGTGCGCCAAGGTCTGTCCCACCCAGGCTGTCGACTATTTTCAAAAACCGAGGGAATTTGAACTTTCCGCCAAAACGGCGGTCATTGCCACGGGTTTTGAACTGACACCCATGGATGCGAAGGAACAATATGGACAGGGAAACATCCCCAATGTGATCACAGCGCTCCAGATGGAGAGGCTACTGGCGCCCCACGGCCCATATAACAGGGTGCTCAGGCCGTCAGATGGCATGGAACCCGATTCCATCGCATTCATACAATGCGCCGGTTCCAGAGATAAAAGTCTTGGCATCCCTTATTGCTCCAGGGTCTGTTGCATGTACGCCATCAAACAGGCCATGCTGTTGTCCGGCGCCGTTCCCATGGCCGATATTTCGGTTTATTATATGGATATCCGCGCCTTTGGAAAAATGTATGAACAGTTTTATCAAAATTCCAAGGCCATGGGCGTTGAATTTATCAAAGGAAAAGTCGCCCAGATTGAAAGCGGAGAAAACGGCACGGTAAAATTGCACTACGAAGCCCAGGAAGACGGCGGAGGCTTGAGGATTGCCGACCATGACCTTGTGATATTGTCCCTTGGCATGGTACCGGGATGGAATCCCGGATCCGTTTGTAATGTATCCACCGCTTCTGACGCCTTTATCAAAACGGTAAAGCCCAAGATCGCCCCCACGCTCACGGATATGGAAGGGGTTTTTGTGGCGGGAGTGGCGGCCGGGCCGAAAGACATTGTGGATACCATCGTAGAGGCTGATGCCGCGGCCATGGAAGCCTCCAAATACATGGTTTCTTTGAACCGAACCAGAAAAACGGCAGCGTAGATGTTTTCCCTGTGAAGTGAATGATACGGAGATCCGGTGATGGGTGAAAAGAGTAAAGAAACGATTCAGGCGGCAGAACAAAAGATAGGCGTATACGTATGTCACTGCGGTGGTAATATCTCAGACCATGTGGACGTGGAAAGGGTCTGCGAAAACGCAAAGAAAGTCCCGGGCGTGACCAGCGTAAAACACAACATGTTCATGTGTTCAGACCCGGGGCAGGAACTGATCATGGAGGATCTCAAAGAAGGTGCCATAGACCGGGTGGTTGTGGCCTCCTGCGCACCGGCCCTCCATGAAACCACCTTTCGGAACGCCATCTCCAGGGCGGGCTTTAATCCCTTCATGTATGACCATGCCAACATCCGGGAACAGGTCAGTTGGGTCCATCACGGAGATCAGGCAACCAGCAAGGCGAGTCGCTTGGTTGCCGCGGCAGCAGCCAAAACCAAGAGACTCAAACCCCTTGAGCCTTTCCGGGTGGACGCAAAAAAGCATACCACGGTTATCGGCGGGGGTGTTGCCGGTCTTAAAGCTGCCATAGACCTTGCTGAGCGGGGGATAGAGGTAACCCTTATTGAAAAATCACCCTTTCTGGGGGGATGGACCGCCAAATGGGACAAGATCTATCCCACCAACGAACAGGCATCCGAACTCCTGTCCGAATTGACCCGAGAAGTTCTGAACCATTCATCCATTACGGTACGCAATTGTTCCACCGTGACCGGGTTTGGGGGTTACATCGGCAATTTCCAGCTTTCCGTAAAAAGAGAGGCTCCGGGGGCCGGCGACTATGAAGACGAGATAAAACGGATGAGTGAATCCGGCAAGGAATTGGGTGAATTCATTCCCTTTGCGGGGGTTTGCCCCGAGAGCATTCCGGAAACGAAGGAGGAACTTACCATTGAAACCGGCGTCGTTGTTCTCGCCACCGGCTTCAAGCCGTATACGCCCTACAGAGGAGAATATGGGTATGGCGATTTTGAAGAAGTGATTACCCTTCCGGATTTGATTCGGATCATCGCCGAAAACCGCGAAAAGGGAGGTGGCGATACCCTGGTGGTGAACGGCCGAAAGATCCGAAATATGGCCATGGTACACTGCGTGGGCAGCAGGCAGATTCCGGGCCTCCATCAAGCTGATGAAAAGGGGAACCTCAATGAATACTGTTCCCGTACCTGCTGTTCCACAACACTGAATACTGCCAATATAGTCCGTGAGGCGCATCCGGATACCCGGGTGTTTGACTTCTATCGTGATATAAGGACCTACGGCAGGGGCCAGGAAGACATATACGATAAGGCCTCCTCAAACAAAGTACTCTTCTTCCGTTTTGATGCACCGGAACCCCCTGTAATCACCCGGAACAACTGGACCAATACTGACCACCCGCTATTGATGACGGTGAAGGATACACTTACTTTCGGAGAAGCGCTAGAGGTACCTGTTGACCTGATTGTCCTGTCAGTGGGCATGGAATCGAGAGATGTCTCCGATCTCACTGACATGATGAAAATCTCCACAGGTCCGGACCGGTTTCTGCTGGAGGTTCATCCCAAACTGCGGCCCGTTGAAATGTCGGTGGCCGGCATTCTGATCGCCGGGACCTGTCAGGCGCCCTTTGATATGGGAGAGGCATGCGCCGCGGCATCCGGTGCCGGGGTGAAAGCCGCTGCCATTCTGGCCCGCGGCTATGTGGAATTGGATCCCTATGTGGCGGAAGTGGACCTGGAAAAATGCAAGGGTTCCGGCGCCTGCATGGACGCCTGCCTGAGTGAGGGCGTCTTGCAGATGGTCGACATGACCGTGGACGGCGAGAACGTGAAGCGGGCCCAGGTGAATCCGGCCCGCTGCGAGGGTTGTGGCGCCTGTACCGCGGTATGTCCTGAAGGCGCCATCAGCGTAGTGGGATGGACCCTGCAGCAATATGAGGATATGGTGGATATGATCGTCTCTGATCAGATTGCGGTTTAATCCCGCCTTTTATGGGCAGAATGGATACCGTATACCAGGGATTAAAGCGATTCCCGTATAATAGCCAATCGATAAGCCTGAGAGGAAGCCGATGAGTCAAACAGATGAAGAAAAACAGGCGCACAAGGCCGCCATGAAAAGCCTGCGTCAGCAACGGAAGAAGACCGTTGAAGCAGCAAAGAAGATGGTGAAGACACAAAATGCAATGATCAAGAGCATCAAGGGTCTGCTGAAAGAAGGATCTAGAACAGTACCTGAAATTTCTGAAGCAGTCGCGATTCCGACTTCGGAGGTGCTTTGGTGCGTTATGTCTCTCAAAAAATACGGGCTGGTGGTGGAAGGTGAACAGGATGGCGCTTATTTCAGATATGGGCTGGCAGACAGTGGCGCAAAGGGAGGAGAGGTATGAGCACGCGTGTTGATGTTGACTTAGGAACCGAACTGGAAAAATTCGGGATAAAAGATGCCAATACCTGCTTTAATTGTGGGAACTGCACCGCAGTTTGTCCCATAAGCGATGAAAAGGTTTCTTTTCCCAGGCAGCTCATCCGATACGCCCAGTTGGGAATGAAGGAAAAGCTGCTGCAAAGCCCTGAACCCTGGCTTTGTTACTATTGCGGCGACTGTTCCGCTACTTGCCCACGGGAGGCGAATCCGGGAGAAACCATGATGGGGCTTCGCCGATATTTCATCTCCCTGTATGATTGGACAGGCCTTTCCCGCAAGTTTTATACGTCACACAGCTTCGAAATTATTGCCATAATACTGGTGGCGGCCCTAGTCGGCCTGGCATTCTATTTATTCCATGGCCCAATGCTGACAGACCGTGTGGCGCTCAATGTTTTCGCGCCAAACCACGTGATTGAAATCCTGGATCTCATCCTGGCCGGAGTCCTTTCTTTCCTCCTTTTGAGCAATGCTTATCGGATGTTCAATTTTGTCATGGGAGAGGATAAGAAAAAAATCCCGCTCTTTCTTTATTTAAAAGAGATAAAAACCTTTGTGGTCCATATGACCACGCAGAAAAAATTCAAAGACTGCGGCACTTCCAATAAGACCCTGTGGATTAATCATTTACTGATTATGACCGGATACAGTATAATCTTTCTCATGGTGGTTGTGGGCATCCGATGGTTCCAGCGGGATGAGATTTATCCCATCTATCACCCCATAAGGCTCCTGGGTTACTATGGCACCTTTGCTATCCTTTATGGTGTGACATACGCCATCATCGGCAGGATCAAAAAGAACCGGGCAAGTTTTGAGCATTCCCATGCAACAGACTGGATTTTTCTGATACTCTTGTGGCTCACCACGTTCAGCGGCATTCTGATCCATTTCACCCGGTTGCTTGAAATGCCCCTGTCCACTTATTATCTATACGCAATCCATTTGATGATTGCGGTTCCCATGCTGGTGCTGGAAGTCCCTTTTGCCAAATGGGCACATCAGTTGTACCGGCCCCTGGTCCTTTATCTGATGCAGGTGAAGGAGGCGGCCGGCCGGATTAATACGGAAAAATAGGCATTTACCGCGTATAATACCACAATCATAAATTGAAGCTATCTCATTAATGTTGAATGAAAGGAGTGGGAAAAATGGCAGACGTGGAAAAGATCATTTATATTTCAACCCACGGGGCTGAGGATCCTGAACGGGCCAGCCTCCCCTTTGTGCTGGCCAACGCAGCCCTGGTCATGGAAGTGGAGGCCGTAGTGGCATTGCAGGGAGCATCTGTTTTTCTGGCAAAAAAAGGGATGCTGGAACATGTACACTCGGCGGGCTTTGCGCCGCTGAAAGAACTGGTGGATTCATTTCTTGAACTGGGTGGGCGGCTTCTGGTATGCGTGCCCTGCATTCAGGAGCGAAAAATTGATGTGGCGGATCTCATTGAAAAAGCAGTGCCCACTGCCGGCGGTGCTTTGACAGAGGAGTTTTTGAGCGCCAACGCCACCTTGGTATATTAACCTGGAAGGTAAGATTAACAAAAGAAGCCAGGGGGATGAACGATCATCTCCCTGGCTTCGCAGAATGGAGGGTATGCATATGAACAAAAGAAGAGGAACAAACGCCATGAAGGTTTTTACGGCAATGCTTTTTGCCTTCTCCTTTATATTTTTCAGCCAGGCCGTTGCCGCCGAAAAAGCAGAGGGTCTTCAAGTGAAAGGACAGGTAAAAGCGATTACAAACAAGGCCAAAACCGTATCG
>JABGPV010000183.1 GCA_018644785.1 Deltaproteobacteria bacterium
AGTTTTAAAGGCAGATATAACTATCCTGCTCATCTCTGTACAAAATTCCGGGGACAATATCAAATTATTTGTCTGCCAATATCACCTCAAGTTTATCAGTGAGAAATCTAGTATTGTGTCCCCGGAATTAACAATTATCTCCCGCTACGCTATGCTTCAAGGATCGATCGTAGAGAGTTTCAGGAGCAATATCAAGATCGCCCGGCCAGCATACCGTATCAAAGGCAACGTACGCCTGTTTGAATAGACTTAGGTCTTTCAGCCTATGAAAGGCACCCTTTTCCATATATGGGCGAGCATCAAACACACCGATTTCTCCTGTGTTGAATTTCAGCTCGAGATGGAAATCGTCCCGGGGATTTACACTTACAATAGATTCCATAATGTTAAAGGCCTCCTATTTTAAGGGTTCAATCCGAAAAGGGGTAGTGCCGCTAACGGCCAGATCCCAGTTCGCAAGAAGGTCTTCACGATGAATCTCGATCCATGCCTGAACCAGTCGCAGAAGTAATGGAGGCGGGAGGTTCTTACAACGCCCATTTTGGGATCAAAAAGAGCGATATAGGGCTCAAAAACGTCTGCTCTAGGGGCATTAAGGCTTAAATATCCGCGTGTTAACTTGGCCCGACCCCATCCTACACAGCGATGTTTACATTTTTTGGAAATTTTTCTTGACAGGAGCATTATAGGATGTCCCCGGCTTTCCGACCCCGGCTCCGTTGTTTTACCAGTGTCACCCGGATCCATGGGTTCCCACGCGGGAGCGTGGGAACCAGGAACCCGAGATTTTACGGAGTTGTGTAAGTAATTGAAATCGTACTGCTGGCATCCTGGTAAGCACCCGTCACAATTGCCGTTCCATTCGTACAAGGAGCACCAGGGGGTGTAAAAACCGTGGTTGTTTGACCGTTTGCGTCCGTCGGCCCAGCTGAAGCAGGCGCCACCCCACCATTGTCGGTCGAAAAATTGATATTTACGCCCGAAACCGCCGTGCCAGTCTGGTCTTCAAGTGTGGCGGTGATTGTTGCAGTACTGGTCCCGCAGACGACTGAAGTAGTATTCGCCCACAATATTATTGTATAGGTAACATCAACTCTCACATAAATGGTCTGCGTAACGGTTTCCGTTCCGATGGTAACCGTAGCGGTGATTTTTGACGTACCTATTGTGGTCCCCGCAATCAGTGAAACCGTTACCGTCCCGGACGCATTTTCGATGGGCACCGTAATCGTCTGAGTCCCGTTTCTAAATGTTGTGCCCGTCAGATCAGTTGTGAAGGTGACATCTGTCCCTTCTTCCACCGGGTTTCCTGCATTATCCGTAACAGCGGCGGTAATAGCGGAAGAACTTGTTCCATCCGGCGGGATGGTGCCCGGGTTCGCGGTCAGCACGATAGCGCCCGCTTTCCCACCGATGGTGATCATGACAGACTGGGTAAGAGCACTTGTACCAGAGGTTGCGGTCGCCGTTACGATGGCGACCCCTGCGGTGGTACCGGCGATCAGCGAGACCGTTACCACACCCGTATCATCCGGCGTGGTGACGGACGGTGTGAGAATGGTGCCGAGACTCGTCACAAAAGAAACCGCTGTCCCTTTCGCAACCGGCTGACCGGTATTATCCAGGATAGTGGCCGTAATGGCGGAAGAGCTTGTACCATCCGCCGGGATCGTATCGGGGCTGGCCGAAAGGGTCATGGACCCGATCACCTCAACCAGTGTCAGCTCCTTCTCAGTAAAGCTGCCGTTATCCGCCTGGGCCCTGATCATCACCTTCTCCGTTGCGGTTGTTATGCTTCCCGAATAGTAAACCGCACTGGCAATGCCGGCGATGGTCGTATCCGTTGTTTCGTTAGATCCAGAGGGAAAAGGGTTGTTGAATGTCCCGGAACCCGAAAGAATGGCAAAAGTGATAAGCGTACCATCAAACACCGGAAAATCATCGCTGTCTTTGACATCCGCCCTGACATAACTCTGGCTGTTCCCTCCGTCCGCGGAGAGCTCTTCCGGCAAAAAAGACAGGTCTATGGTAAATGGCTCACCGGCTCCTCGGGTCAACTTGAGGTCTACGGTAGCGCTGGTTCCATCAGCCAAAACAGCCCTGATGGTCACATCTCCCGGTCTATCACCGGAGAAGTAAATAACACTCGCCTGACCGGCGGTGGTGGAAGCAGAAGATTCAGACGAGGTCGCGGAACCCAATCCACCGATACCGGATACAATAGCAAAGCTGACAAGCGTCCCGTCAACGACGGGGGTTCCCAGTTGCGTCACCTGAGCCCTGATGGAGCTTGTGCTGATCCCCCCGTCCGGATAGACCTCATCCGGCGTAGCAGTCAATGCAATTTCCAATGTGGGCTGGGAATTGTTAAAAGGCGAATCAGGCAGGGAGCAAGCCTGAGCATCTGTCTTTAGAAAAGGCAGCCCGAACTCCGTTGTGGAACGGGTCTCGGACCCGAGAACCAGGGTGCTGCCGGTAAGCTCGGCAACGATCCACACGGCGTTTGATTTGGGGTAGATCAAATCGAAGCTGGCCACACCCGTCTCGTCCGCCACTACCTCCGCAGGAACGCTTCCCGCCGCTGAACTGGCAGGGGTAAGCTGACCGTCACCGTTTGCATCCTCACCGGGATCCAGGATGAGATTCCTGTAAAAATAGGTACCGGGAAACGTGTCATCCTCATTGGGATAGGTATTTGAAATTTCGGGAACGCAGTCCGAAGGTCCCGCCGCCGTAGGTATCCAGATGCCTGTTCTATATTTGGAAGGCCACAGCTGCAGAGAGATTCTCGCGCCGGCAACCGGGTTGCCGTTCGAATCCACTACTTGTGCCGTCATGGGCAGTTTATAGGTGGTATCGTTGTTGATGGATTCAACGGTGGTACTCTGCCCGATTACCACGGAACCGGCGGTGCCGCCGATGACGATGCTGATACTGTCCGTCACAGTGGTCTTACCCACCACCGTGGCGGTCACCGTCACACCGCGTGCCCCCGAGCTCACCGAACCGGAGGTAAAGGTGGCCTCCGCCTTGCCGGATTCCGACAGGGTGTAGGCGAGCGGCGGCGACACGTATTCACCGCCCCCCGTGGAATCGGAAATACTGAAGGAGACCGCTACATTGGGCACGATTTGGAAGGTATCGTCCCGGACGGTGGCCTCCACCATAACGGAATTCAAAATGCCGCCGGTTGACCGGGCCACCACATAGGCGCTGGCCTGTAAATCGATCCGGGCCGCCGAATCCGCCGGGGGATAAATGTTGACTTTCATGGAATCAGAGGTGTTGACATCGGCCGCATCGTACACCTGGACCGTGGCATTACATGCTTCGGTGGAGCTGAGCACCGCCGAAGCCTGCTGGTTGGCAACAGACTTTGTGACCACGGTGGAAGTTCCCCCGTCCCAGGCGCCGCAGGTGGTCGCGAAAATCACCTGGTTCTGGGTGGGCGCCTGCACCACAATGGTGAGGTTGGCGCCCTTCGCCAGGCTGTAGGGATCTTCGGTCGGGCTGATGATGCTGAAGACTTCTCCGGCGAGCCCGACAGAGTATGTCTGTGTGGCACTGGCCCCCAGCCCTTTCACCCGAACAATGGCGGTTCCTTTCGATTTACCGAAGACTTCAATTTTCAGTTCACCGGTACTGTCCGTGTAACCGCTTGACGGCGAAAGGGTCACATTACCGGTGGAAGAAGCATCCACACTGGCGGTGATCAGGGCGTTGGAAATACGGTTGTCTCCCGCGTCCTTGGCGGCGATGGTCAAAATGGCCTTTTCGCTGTCTATCTGGAAAGTGATGGCAGAGGAGGTAACTTCAAGGTTCTGGAAATCCGTGGTCAGTTCCAGGGTGGTGCCGGTGATCAGGATGGAAATTTGACTGGATGCCGACCCGGCGGTGGCGGTGATGGTGCTGGTCCTGTTGCTGTTGTCCAGGTTGCCACATGAAAAAATTGCCGTGGCTTGCCCATTGTCATCGGTCACGACGCTTGGGGTGTTTAAGGTGCCGGAGGTGGCCTTAAAGCTGATGGTCGTATCTTTCAAGGCAGCATTGTTCGCATCCAGAACCGTCGCGGTAATGGTGGTACTGTCGGTATTATCCGTACTGACGGAGCCTTGGGAAAGAGAAAGGGAGATACCGGAAACCAGCCCTCCGGTCAGTTCGATGTTGATGGCCTGGGTTACGCCGTTGGATGTAACGATAACGCGGGCGGTTCCGGCCTGGGTCGCCGCAATCAAGGCGGCCTCGGCAATGCCGGTGGGGGCTGCATCAGGGTTAGGGAAACCGTCCTTCCCGAGGGGCGGCTGGGTGCTCATGGTGTAGCGCGACCCCCCGTCTCGAAAATGGCCCAGGTTGGTAGTAAAGACCACTTCCGTGTAATGCCTGACCGGATTTCCGGCGCTGTCTTTTATGGTGGCTGTAATGGCGGCGGAACTGCTGCCGTCGGCAGGCAAAGTGGTAGTGTCCGCAGTGAGGGTAATCGACCCGCTCTGCCCCGAAGAACTTCCTCCGGAATCGTCCCCCCCTCCGCCGCCGCACGAAAGTACAAACCCGCAAAGAGAGATGACAACAACCGCATTGATCAACAACCTGGCACAATTCTTAAGTTTCATTTTTCTCCCCCGCCTATTTTTTTAATTGCGGAATTCGGATTTCGGATTGCGGAATGGAAATGCAATCTCGCACAATTTATATCGATATTTTCAAGCCTCACGCCCCGGTGAAACAAAGCAACAAACGTTTCACAGGGCAAGCAAAGGCGCTAAGGTTTTTCTCATTCACCAGCATGGGAACCAGGGAAAAGCTATGACGCCCTCAGCATAAGTGCTTCCTGTGCCTTTTCAGGCAGATCCAGAAGAACGAAATAGGAATCCAGATAAAGATAGTCTTCCGTGGATTCATCGATAATGCGCAGATATCCCTCCCGGCCTGCAGCCTCGTCAGGCAGAAGCCGATATACTTTCCCCTTTTCCAGATCTTCACTATCCCTGTCTTCGATGCAGATCACAAACCGAAAATTCTGTTCTAAAATTTCCATGACTATTCATCCAACAGCATTTTGATCTTCATTTTTTTCCTGCCGATACCATGTGCTTCGTACCAGTGCACTTCCGCTTTTCTTACATTGCCATTGTTCAGTTTGACGTTAGTAATACCTTTAAGCTTTCGCCACCTACCGAAACCATATTGTTTTCTAAGACGCATAATATCGCGGATATTACCCCCAACCGCAATAACTTCTACATCTTCTATTCTCCCAATGACCTCGAAATGCATTTTCCCCTTACCATGCGCCAGTGTGAAAATGCGTACCGTAACCGTGAACTGTAAACCGTAAACGTTCTTTATCTAAACACCGCAAAAACCCAAAAGGTCACATTTTTTATTTCATTTCTGAAGGGTCGCCAGCAGTTTCCTGGCCTCCCGCCCTTCCAGGCCTCTCGGGTCTTCCTTGATGATCGTTATGAGGGACGCTTTGGCTTCCCCGGGTTTGCCCTGTTTAATGAACAGTTTGGCCAGCCCCATGTGACCCGCCGGGTCCCTGGGCCGGTACAGGATGGCCTCCCGGTAGTTGGCCTCCGCTTCCTTAAAGTCCCCTTTTTTCTCGTAAAGACGCGCCAGATTCAGATAAACCACCGCATAGGAGCGCGACAATCGAAGGGCCGTTTCGTAATTCTGAAGGGCCTTTTTAGTGTCCCCCATCTTGAAATAGGCGAGCCCCATGTTGTTGTAGGCGTATTGGGGCGTCTCGTATTTGATGTCCTCCGCCGCTTTTTGGAAACAACTGATGGCCTTGTTCCAGTCCCCCATGAGCAGGTAAACCGTGCCCATGTTGTTGGTGGCCTCGGGGAATTGGGGTTTCAGTTCCAGGGCCTTGCGGAAATATTTAAGCGAAAGCTGATAATCCCCCAGACTTCGAAATACCAGGGCGATCTGCTGATAAATTCTCTCATTATCCGGGTCCAGTTCGGCCGCTTCCAGAAGTTTCTTAAGTCCTCCCCGGGTGTTCCCCTCGGCGGCCATGGCATTCCCCAGGTCCGCCAGGGTGGCGGCTTTTTTCTTCTGAGCCGCACGGTCGGCACCGCATCCGGAGAGTAGCGGAAGCAACACCATTGCCGAAAACAATATGAACAGACAGAAAAATGGTTTTTCCCTGAAACGCATCAACATGTTTTTCACATCCTACACCCTGACAACTGCACCCTGCCCCCTGTGAAAAATTGGATCAAGAGTTGTCTTCCATGACACTATTGATCACGGTGGGGGTCAGGAAGATCAACAGCTCTACTTGCGCCTCTTCTTTACGCTCGGCTTTGAAGAGCCATCCCAGAAGGGGGATGTCCTTGAGAAAGGGGATTCCCGAATCCGAGGTTCGCTCCTGTTTCTGGTAGATGCCGCCGATGACCACCGTATCCCCGGTCTTGACAATCAGGGTGCTTGTAATTTCCTTTGTAGTTCTGCCCGGTGGGGACTCGGTTTGCCCTTCCTCGGTTTCCGTTTGTTTGGCCGTTTTGGTTTTGTCGTCCGTCACCTTTACCTTCATGGTCACGTGGGCGTTGTCCGCACTCACCGTGGGAGTAACGGTCAGGGAGAGTAAGGCGGGGATCTGTTCGAAACTGATGGTATCCAAAGTCCTGACCGAATAGTAGTCAATTTCGCCCCGTGAAATAAATGCCTCCTCACCGTTTATGGTCATCACCTTGGGCGCCGAGACGATGTTGATTTTTTGATCTTCCTCGGCCAGGGCCAGGGAGGCATCCAGGGCCAGGGAGCCTAAACCTCCGTCGGTTAAAAAGCCGAATGCCAGACCGATATTGGCGACCCAGTTTGCGGGGCTGTTGGTGGAGAAACTGCCGTCAAACCGCGTGGTGCCGTCGGAGTTGAACCATTTTCGCTCCACACCCGGCTTTGTTCCGTCCAGGGATTGCCATTGGATGCCCAGATCACGGGTAAACCCGACGGTGGCTTCCACGATCCTGGCTTCGATCAGCACCTGTTTTTCCGGCACATCCAGTTTCCGGACCAGCTCTTTCACCTTGTCCACCTTGGCCCGAACACCGTTGGCGATGACCATGTTGGTGCCGGAGTCGTATGACAGATACAGATCCAGGGTGGCAATTTCGATCTCCTTTCCCTTTTCTTCCTCCCCCTCTTCCTTCTCTTTGCTCTTGGCCCCCTCAATATCCAGGATGCCGGGAGTCGGAGGCGTTGTGGTGGCATCACCCACGAGCATCTTAAAAATATCCGCCACGGGCCGGTGACGGACAATGATGAACTCCACCACCTTGGCTTCAAAAACCCCCTGAAGCCGTTTGGCGGCCATGAGTGCCCCTTTTCGTTTTTTTTCGGCGATTTCCATGTCCACCAGCTTGCTCCGCGGCACCACCCACAGCACTTCGTCTTCAATCTGGTAGGTCAATCCGTTGGGTTTGAGGACCATCTCCAGGGCCTGATCCCAGGCCACATTGTCCAGCCGCATGGAGATTTTACCTTCCACATCGCTGCCCCAGACGATGTTGAGGTTGGCCACTTCAGCCAGAAGTTTCAGGATATTGCGAATATCCGTGTCCACAAAGTCAAAGCTCATTTTCTGGCCCGCATAACTTTGGCTGCTGCTTTCAAAGAGTTCAGCCCGGGTTTCCTCCTGTTTGGACGCTTTCGCCGCATCGCGGGGACTGGAGGAGGTCTCGGGCCGCATTTGAACCGGTTTGACCGATGTTGAGGTTTGGGGCTGCCTGCCTTGCGCCTGTGCGGCGGGCTGGGGATCAGCTTGCGAAAACCCGCCGGGCACCGGGTCAAAATCAACCAGCAGCAGGCTTCCCTCGCGGCCCACATGGTACGGTGACAGAGCCCGCAGGGACACCTTCAGGAGCACACTGCGGTCCCGAGGGGCGTAAAAAGCCCGGATTCCCTGAATGACGCCCCCGGGGGGTGTTGCTTCCATGGCTTTGAGCCCCCGGGGCGTTGCAGTCACATCCTTGAGATCGATGGACAACACACTTCCTTCAAAGGCCATTTCACTTTCCACCGGCTGATCCGTTTTAATGCGGAGCCTGGTACCGCCATCGGGACGTTCCAGAATGGCCAATTCGCTTATTCCCGACCCTGCCGCGTCCTTGGCCTGGGTTTGGGTGACTTTGGAGGCCTCGAATTTTTCGTCTCCCACCGGTGTCACTTTGAGGAGCACTTTGTCGCCTTCCCGGGTGAGGTGATACTTGTATTCTTCCGGTCTCACATACACCACCACCCCCGTGTGACCGGGGCCCCGGTCCTGGATGAGATATTTTTCCACGGGGCCTTCGGGCAGTTCAACGGTTTCGGGCAAATCATCGGCCGGCGTTGCCGCAAGGTCCACACAGATGCGGGGCGGGTCCGAGAGGGTGTAGGTTTTCCGGTCGGTCCGGGCACCGGGCGCATTGATGACAAGGGTGGTTTTCTCAGGAGTTACGACCGTCTCAATGCTTTCAAGGACCCCTTTATCGTCTTCCACACGGGTGGTGGAAGGGGTTGAGCAGCCGAACGCCAGGAGCCCCAGAAGAAAAATCCACAGACCGAACCGGCTTCGGAAAGTCCCGTCCTTATGTGAATGCATCAATCTCTCCTCCTCCCACCTTATTGTCTTCATTTGGTGAAACAGCAACCCGGCTAATGGCGGGTTTTAAACGGTTAATTTTTTCACACAGTTCATCAATCGCTTCCATAAACCCTGTAGACCTCGGTGATTTTCTTGATGGATCTGATGGGCACGTCCCGGGTTCCCTCGATATCGAGACGGCGAACGAAAATTTCCGGTCTGTCCCGCCGGTATACATAGTTGATGACATAAATATTCAACCCCGGTTTAACAAAAAATTTAAATCGGGTGACATAATCCGATCGGGGCCGTTTGCTCCCGTACTGGCTCTCCGCCATGGGGGAAAGGGTGGCGGTGGCAATATGGTTGCCCACGGGCATGATGTTTTCGTAATCCTCCAGGGCCAGGTGAAGTTTCCAGCCTTTTCCGGTTTCAATGGTGGAGACCCTTTTGCTGAGACCCGGTTTACCCCAAAGATATTGAAATCTTAAGCCGGTCTCATCATCGCTGAAAGGAATAAAGTAGTAATCACTCTTCTCGGGAAGGACGTAAGGCTCGAATTTATAGGCCATACCGCCCTGTTCTTTGATAACAAAGGTGGCATCTTTGATGATGTAACTGAGCTCCTTCAAAGTTTCGCCGCTTTTGACGCGGCTTTGAAGCACCTGTCCGGTGCGGTTGCGCAGTGATCCCACCTTGCTCTCTTTGCGCATGTCGTAAACCATGCCGTCCGCCCGGATTTGCCAGGAGAGGCTCAGGTCGTCGCAGATGGGCTGGGAGAGGAAGATGACTTTCCCCAGGTTATCCCGTTTGATTTCCTTTATCAATCCTTCTGTGCTCTCCAACAGAACATGGGCAAAAAACTGAATTCCGGATGGGGAAAAACCGAGCTTCCAGGGTGATGGGTTTTCGAATTTGATGGGTTCGATCCGGAGCCACTGATCGTAAGGGGGCTTAACGCCCCAGATATTGATGTCACAGACCGCGTTTGAACTACCCTCAACGGTAACGCTTCCAAATATGTATGCATCCGCCTTGAACTGGTCCAGGATCTGTTCTTTCAGATCTCTGCTTTCCAAAAACGCTTTGGCGGTGACCACCAACCCTTGTTTTTCAAAATCCCCGGTCGTCAGGAGTTCAAACTGCAAGCCTTGGGCAAAGGCCAGGCGGATTCGCGTTGAAACATACCGGGAGCCTGCCGTGATATTGCCTTCGGAGTCCGTAAAGTCAAAAACCGCCACCCGGATCACGGGCCGTTTATCCGCGTCAAAATATCGGCTGGCAATTTGGCTGGTCAGTTGAAATGCCAGCTGGTCGATGCCGGCATTGAGAGCGGGCAGGTTGTTTTCCTCGGATACCGGCGCCGGTGTGGACACGCATCCCGCGAAAAACAGAAACATTATCCATTGGACGATTTTTTTCATCTGGTTCTCCCCGCCATTATTCAAACACCTCGTCCGGCAACTCAATCACCTTCGGCTTGTATTTGATGTGCAATTCTTTTTCCAGATAGGGTACATTGACGATGACTTTCTTCTGAACCCCCGATATCTTCCCGACCCGACCCCCCATGGTGCCGATTGGGG
>JABGPV010000184.1 GCA_018644785.1 Deltaproteobacteria bacterium
TGGCCGAGTTCAGTTACAACCGCCTCAATGACAAAGCCTGTGAAGCAATGGCATGGGCACAGTATCTGGGAGCCATGACCTATGCCATGGGTGGTGGCCTTGGCATGATCCATGGGTTGGCCCATCAGATTTCTGCCATGAATGATTTACATCATGGCCTGACCAATGCTATGACCATGGTGCCTGTGGTTAAACGCAACTATGTGGCTGCACCCGATGGGTATGCCGAGTTGGCCAGGAATGCTATGAGTGTTGATACAAGCGGCATGGATCGTTTCCAGGCTGCGGAAATAGCAGTAGAGAAAATTGAGTATCTCCGCAACGTAGTCGGTATTACTGATGAAGCCTGTAAACTGAGCACATACGGCCTTACTGAAGAAGATTGCAAGCACATGGCAGGAAACTCAGTTAATGACCTGTGCAACGAGGGAAGTGCCAGGGATTGGACTGTAGAAGACTCATTTGAGGTCTATATGAGCATGATGTAATCCCAAAAGGCGCGGATCTGTTGATCCGCGCCTTCATGTTCTGTGCTGTCCGGGTAGTCAGGTTAAATATGTTGTTGAAAATCAAGCGAATCAAACGGAGGCGGTATTTAAACAAATGGTCAATCATGAAGATAACATAATATTCCAGAATGATGAGAAAAAACCCACCCAGGAAGATGATATTTTTTGTACAGAAGAGATCGGGATTGAAGAGATGGCAATTGATGGGATCTGCGGGGTTTATTAGAAAGTTTGAATTTTTGTTAGGCAATGGCGGTCCTTGGGATAAATGGAGATTCTGATGCGAACGTCCAGTGTAAACAAAAGTATTCTGACGCCGGTCGAATTCCTGACCAGGAGCGCCCTCGTCTATCCCCACAAGACAGCAGTTGTCTATGGAGAAAAACGGTATAGTTACAGGGAATTTTCCCGGAGAATCTATCGCCTGGCCAGCGCACTGCGGCAAAACGGCGTCGGCAAGGGTGACAAGGTGGCTTTCATCTGTCCGAATATCCCGGCCATGCTCGAAGCACATTATGCCGTACCCCTGAGCGGTGCAGCCCTCGTCAGCGTTAATATCCGTCTCTCTCCGGGAGAGGTTTCATACATAATCGATCATTCAGATGCAAAATTCGTGGTTGTCGACAGCGAGTTTGCATCAATGGTTCAACCGGGTGAACTGCCAAAAGTCAAAACCTATGTCACGGTCTGTGATGTCAGCGACTCCATCTCTCTTGAGGGTATGGAGTATGAAGCCTTCCTGTCAACCGGTTCACCCGAGCCATTTATCGCAGATATCGATTCCGAAGACCAGCTGCTTTCCATCAACTATACCAGCGGTACCACCGGTCGCCCTAAAGGCGTCATGTACCATCACCGGGGAGCGTACCTCAATGCCATCGGCGAAGTTCTTGAATCCGGTTTGACGGCGTCTTCAGTTTACCTCTGGACCCTACCCATGTTCCACTGCAACGGCTGGTGCTTCACTTGGGGCGTTACCGCCGTCGGCGCCACCCATGTATGCCTGCGTACGGTGGTCGCTGAAGAAATTTATCGTCTGATCGAAAAGGAAGATGTATCTCACCTCTGCGCCGCCCCAACGGTACTCATTACCATGAGCACCTGGCCGGGCGCTTCCAAAATAAAAATGAAGCGTACCCTCAAGATCATGACCGCCGGCGCCCCGCCGGCGCCCACCATTATCCGGAATATGGAGGCTATTGGAGCCGATATTACCCATACATACGGCCTCACGGAGGTGTATGGGCCCCACAGTGTCTGCGCCTGGCAGCCTGCCTGGAATACGATCTCAGCTGATGAAAAGGCAACGATGAAATCACGGCAGGGGGTCCCCTATATTGTCACGCACTTCATGGATGTGGTAGAGCCTCTAACCATGGAACCGGTCGCCAGGGATGGTAAGACCATGGGAGAGATTGTCATGCGGGGAAACAATGTCATGACCGGTTATTACAACGACCCTGAGGCGACCGCAGTCGCATTTGAGGGCGGCTGGTTCCACAGCGGCGATCTGGCTGTCATGCACCCGGACGGCTATGTCCAGATCATGGACAGGAAAAAGGATATCATCATCAGCGGCGGTGAAAATATTTCCACGGTCGAAGTTGAAAACGCCATATACGGGCATCCTCATGTCCTGGAAGTAGCCGTCATTCCGGTACCGGACCCGAAATGGGGCGAGGTTCCAAAGGCTTTTGTCGTATCCAAACCGGGTAGCAGCCCATCGGAAGAGGATATCATTGTATTTACCAAGAAACACCTGGCCCGTTTCAAGGCACCCAAACATGTGGAATTCGGTGAGCTGCCAAAAACCGCTACGGGTAAAATACAGAAGTTCAAACTCCGGGAAAAGGAGTGGGCGGGGAAAAAGCGGATCAATTGAGAAACGATGGAGGTGGATGAACTTTAAGCCACCAAAATCAATGTGGTTAGAATGTTCAAAATCCTGTCGGGTGGGAAATGGATCCTGCATTATGGAGAGGGCCTCACCAAGGTGAATCAATGGAGCCAACAGAAGATCCAAGATATATTTTGTCATCTGGAACACAGGTCAGAGAAGAGGATTTTGGACTCCTTTTCTATACAATGAATGGGCCCCGTCTCTATTTTTTGTCGTCCGGTCCATTGCTTGATACTTCATTCTTTAGGGGTGAAATTACTCTTGACCTGTGGATACGATTGAAAAAGGAGGGGAGATCTGCACCAAAAAAAGAGATAAATAGTATAAAAAAAACCTTGGATCAGCTGAGAGCGAAAGGGGTCATCATTGAGTGCTAATATGGCCAGGGCGGGGCTTCGGGCCCGGTGAACGTCACCTGGGGAAATTACGCTGATGCGTAGATGTCCTTGGGGACGATGAGCTGGCCTTGACTGCTGTTTCTGAGACAACGGCCCTCACCACAAACGCAAATATCCCGCTAGATCGGCGGCGACAAAATTGATTTAAACCCATTGGGGGCGTGTAAACAAAAACCTAATTTTTCAAAAAAAGGAGGGAAAGGCTATGGACAAAATTGTTCGAATTAACATGGGTGGGGAGGCAGGACCTAAGGTGAGCACCGGGCCTCTGGGGGATTATGCCGGTTTTGGTGGCCGTGCCATGACATCGGCGATCGTTTCAAAGGAGGTTCCCCCGCTATGTCATCCTCTGGGAGCAGATAACAAGTTGATCATAGCCCCCGGAATGTTGAGCGGATCTGTTGCGGCTATGTCCGGACGTATTTCCGTGGGGTGTAAGAGCCCGCTGACCGGCGGTATCAAAGAAGCCAATTCGGGCGGCCAGCCGTCGCAGATGCTGGGCCGGCTGGGTTATGCCGCCATCGTGCTTGAGGGAAAACCAAAGGACGACACACTTTACAAAGTTTTCATCAATTCGGATGGTGTTCAGATCACTCCGGACAACAGCCTAAAGATGCTCGGCAATTACGACCTGGTGGCCAAAATGAATGCGGAATACGGTGACAAGATCGCCTGCATCTCCATCGGCCAGGCCGGTGAACAGAAGCTGTCCGCCGCATCGATTGCCTTTACAGACATGGAACAACGGCCCACACGTCACGCCGGCCGCGGGGGTGTCGGCGCCGTGATGGGCGCCAAGGGCGTTAAGGTCATTATAGTGGATGACGCCGGTATGTCAAAACGCTCACCGGGAAACCCGGAAAAGTTCAAAGAAGCAAACAAAGCGTTTGTGGCCGGACTGAAGAAACATCCGGTGACCGGCGAAGGACTCCCGGCTTACGGAACCAACGTCTTGACCAACGTATTGAACGAAGCCGGCGGATATCCCACCCGAAACTTTTCATCCGGCCAATTTGAAGGTGCTTCCAAGATCAGCGGCGAAGCCCAGGCCGAAATGGAAAACGCCAGGGGCGGGGAAGGGTCTGCCACCCACGGCTGCCATAAGGGCTGTGTTATCCGCTGCTCCGGAACCTTTTATGACAAGGACGGAAAATTTGTGACCAAACAGGTTGAATACGAAACCATCTGGGCCCATGGCGGAAACTGCGGCATCGACGACCTGGACGCCATCGCAAAGTTAGACCGAATGGACGATGACTTCGGGGTGGACACCATTGACATGGGCGTCACCATCGGTGTGGCCATGGAAGGGGGGCTGGCGAACTTCGGTGATGCCGAAGCAGCCATCAACCTGGTCAAGGAAGTGGGCGCGGGAACACCCCTTGGGAAAATACTGGGCAGTGGTGCGGCTGTCACCGGACAGGTTCTCGGCGTGGAACGGGTACCGGTTGTCAAAAAACAGGCGCTTCCGGCCTATGATCCCAGAGCAGTTCAGGGGATCGGTGTGACCTATGCCACGACCCCAATGGGTGCGGATCACACAGCCGGGTATGCCGTGGCCACCAACATCCTCGGTGTGGGCGGCAGTGTGGATCCTTTGAAACCCGAAGGGCAGGTCGAGCTGTCCAGGAATCTGCAAATTGCAACAGCCGCCATTGACGCCACGGGCATGTGCCTGTTCATCGCCTTTGCGATTCTGGACCAACCAGACACTTTTCAGGCCCTGGTCGATCTGGTCGGTGGCTTTCTTGGTGCGGACATGACGGCGGATGACGTCACGGAACTCGGCAAAAACATCCTCAAGATGGAAAGGGATTTCAACAAACGAGCCGGTTTTACCAACAAAGACGATCGGTTGCCCGCGTTTTTCAAGGAAGAGGCATTACCGCCTCACAATGTGACCTTCGGGGTGACGGACGAGGAGTTGGATCAGGTCTTTAACTTTTAATTTTCATCAGCATCATGGTTAAATGGGGGGAGGCCCTGCATGGTTCCCCCCATTTTTTCTGAAAACCATCATTTTCATATGTAAGCTTGATGTTAAATACGCCCTATGCCGGTCACTATCGAAATAAAACTTTTTGCTTCTCTGAAAAAGTACCTGCCCGCTGGCTCAGCATGCCGTTACCCTGTTGAACCAGGCACGCCTTTATCCGCCTTGCTTGATCAACTGCGTATCCCAGAAGACGAGGTCAAGCTCATTTTTATCGATGGTGTGAAAGAAGATACGAGCGTCCTTCTCCACGGCGGCGAAAGGGTTGGTGTTTTCCCACCCATAGGGGGCGGTTAACTGAAAACAGCCAAATGTGCTTATCATCAATAGGAGTGCTACTATGATAAAAACAAGCTTGGCGGCAGAATTCCTGTTTGACACAATGGATTCGGGTGTCGTGGCGTTTTCATCCATTTTGCAGGCAGGTTTCAAAGTCAATGTCCACACCGGTGTCAGCATCAGGGATCTGCTCTGCAATCAGTTTGATGTGAATCCTGACTATGTGGAAGACCGAATCCGAACGGCCTTCCTGAACGGAAAGCCGGTTGACGATTTTTCAACGGCCATCATGGAAAGCGGCGCCACGCTGGCGCTTTCGGCTGCCATGCCGGGACTGGTCGGCGCAACCTTTCGCAAGGGTGGAGACCTGGCCGTCTTTCGCGGCACGATCACGCACCGGCGGGGGGATACGATCGTCGAGGAACGTCTAGGAGTGGTATCCATCAAGTTGTTCAATCTTCTGGCCAAAGAAATCGGCTTAACCTTTCTCAAGCGTGGTGTTATGGTCGACTCGGATACGGCGAGGTGGTTTTTTTCCGATCCACCGGATGCATTTCGAAGGGGTTGCAAAAGCATCCTGGTAAATGGAGAGGATATTCATATGGACCAACTATCTCAAACGATTACATCGGGGTCGGAGGGTTTTGTCGAGCTTCGGCTGATGGCTTCATAAAACATTTTTTCTTCAAATACCCATCTAAGAGCTTTTCGGAAAGCGTCCAGACTATGTTCAAGGCAGCGACAGTTCAATTAAAGGCGCCTTTTTCGGAGAGCAAGGGGCGACGTTTGGGAGAGGGTCTGATCGGTAAATTAGACCAAGAACCCCATGTATGCTGGCTTTTTTGCTCGGCCCAAAAGGGTGTAAAGAGCCTCTTGAAAGGCGTCAATGATGTTGTGAAAACCGATAACCTGATCGGTTGTACCACAGACGGCGAGGTATCCAATGAAGGTTTCAGCAGTGAGTCGGCGGTCCTGGTCGGGATCGTTACCGATCGTATTGATTTTCATCTTTCGGTTGTAGAGAATCTCTCCCAAGGCTGTGAGGGCGCCGGCCGCAAACTGGCGCAGGGCCTACCGAAATCCACCCGATACCTTCAGCTGTTTTCAGACGGCATTACCAGCAATGGCTGTGCCATACTGAGAGGCATTTCGTCGGTTTTAGGTGAAGAAATCCCGGTTTCGGGCGGCACGGCCGGAGATGATGGTCGATTTGTGCGGACATGGCAATTTGCCGGCAGGAAGATGCTGACGGATGCCGCTGTTGCGTTAGGTTTTTCGGGTGATTTTCAGCTGGGCACCGGCGTTCGAAGTGGCTGGACGCCGACCGGCCTGACAAAAACGGCTACGAGTGCTTCAGGGAACACGCTGTTTGAACTCAACGGGGAGCCGGCTCTGAAAGTATATGAACGTTTTTTGGGAAAATATGCCCATAAGCTGCCCTCGATCGGCGTCGAATATCCCCTGGGGCTTGTCGGGCCAGCCGGAGATATTGGAAAAACCAATTATTTCCTGTTGCGCGCCACCATGTCGGTGAACCGGGAAGAAGGTTCCATCACTTTTGCGGGAGAGATACCTGAAGGCGCCGAGGTGAGTCTGACTTGTGGAGATATTGCCTCTGTCTTGCACGCTTCAGAAGAAGCCGCCCAATTGGCCATATCGGATCTGGGAGATGCCACGGTCGCCATGATTTTCTGTTATTCCTGCATGGCCCGGAAAATCGTTCTGGGCAGCCGCACGCGGGAGGAAATCGAGCTGATACGGCAGAAGATCGGTCCCAACCTACCGATTGCGGGGTTTTACTCTTACGGTGAATACTCGCCCATGAGATGTGGCAGTACCAGTTATCTTCATAATGAAACGACTACCGTATCCGTGATCGGGTTCTAGTCATGAAAGAAATCAAGGGCCTCCGACTGCGGATTAAAGAGCTTGAAAGTCTCTTGGCCCAGGCGGAACGTAGGTCTTACATCCTCACCAACCTGTTAAAGGAGGCCACCACCGAGTTCAAGCAGGCCTTGGAGCAAGTCACCACCTCCGAGGCAAACTTCCGCGCCATCATCGAAAACGCCCCCGAAGCGATCTATATTGCCGATGCCGAAACGCGCCAAATTCTGGACTGCAATCCTTACACGACCCAATGGCTCGGCTACACGCGGTCGAAACTGTTGTCTATGAGGATAGAAGACATTCTCGATATCGGTTCCAGGGGGGTGCGGGAAAATATCCGAAAGGCAGTTGAATACGGCTTCGTCCATGTACAGGAAAGACGTTTTCGCAAAAAATCGGGTGCATTTGTGGATGCGGAAATGACCGGAACCGTGGTGGAAATCCAGGGGCGCAAATGCTTTCTGGCTCTGGTTCGCGACATTACCGAACGCAAAACCATCGAAGAACTGTCAAGGTACAAAGAGCTCTTTGACCATGCCATCGATCCGATAATCATCAGTCATTCCCAGGGCGCATTTCTTGAAATTAACGCCGTGGCCTGTAAGCGATTAGGTTATAGCCGCCGACGGTTGCTTAATATGTCATTCAAAAATGTCGTATCCCCGGATCAGATGGATATCCTGAGAGAAATGGGGCAGAAAATCCGATCCGGGGAAACCGTTCAGTTTGAGGTGGACATTCTGACCCGGTCCGGCGGGACCATCCCGTTCGAATTTCACTCAAGAATGATCAATTACCAGCACAAGCCAGCGGTTTTGAGCATGGCGCGTGATTTGAGCATCCGGAAACAGATGGAAAAAACCCTGATCCGTGGGGAACGGCTTTCGGCCGTCGGAGAAATGGCCAGCGGCGTTGCCCACAACTTCAACAACTTGCTGCAAGTCATCATGGGGGCCGGTGAAGCGGCGATCAGAAAACTTGAATCAGGTGAAATCAGAAAATGTCACGATGCCCTCGGCAATATTCTCGATGCATCCCACAGAGGGGCCGATATCGTGAACAGGATTAAGGATTTCACCCTGTTGACAACCGGAGAAACGGATACGGTCCGTGTGTTTTCAATTGGTGAACTCATCGAAGAAGCCGTGAACCTGACACGGCCGTTGTGGAAAAACCCCCTTGAAACGCGAAAATATCGTTTGAATTATTTCCGTACCCCCGGATGCCTGGTGGAAGGCAACCCCTCCGAGATCTATGAGGTCGCGGTCAATTTGATAAAAAATGCGCTGGAGGCCATGCCCCGGGGCGGGACGCTATCCATCAGTTCCGAAATTCGTGAGGGTCGGATATTTACCTCCTTCACAGACACTGGGAAAGGTGTCGTCGACGAAAACATCCAGCGCGTTTTCGAACCCTTTTTTACCACCAAAGGGCCTCAAAGCAGCGGTTTGGGGCTATCTTCCAGTTACGGGCTCGTTAAAAAGCACGGGGGCGACATACGCGTCGCGAGTGCTTTCGGCAAGGGCACAACCTTTACCATCGTTTTACCTCTGGCTGTGTCAAAAAAAAGGACAAGGGATCAACGTTTGTCCGCCCAGGAGTTCAAAACAGATAACTGCCTTCGCTTTCTGATGATTGACGATGAACCCAATATCCTCAAAATGATGGAGCTCTGGTTCGAGGATTCGGAGGTGGAGTTGTATACAGCCAGTACGGCCGAAAAAGGTCTGCAGACCATTCGCCAAGAGCGGTTCGATGTTATTCTGTGTGATTTCGGCATGGACGATATGAACGGTCTGGAAGTGGGAAAGGCGCATCTAGATTTTTGTCGGATCGCGGGCATTCCCAAAACACCTTTTATGCTTTTGACCGGTCTGGATACCCAATTGGACGCCGAGACGTTAAGGGTAGTGGGTGTCGATCGGGTGGTTAAAAAACCGATTCCTGCCGATAAACTGTTTCATATTATCCAGGAAATGGCTGCCGCATCGGTCAATGCTATATGACAAGGCTACAGCAGCAAATTCGATTCATTCTCGAGGCCGATAAATTAAAACAGGTTATTCGCTGGACCCTTTTAACCGACGGTTCAAGGCGGGAAAACGCTGCGGAACATTCATGGCAATTGGCCATCATGGCGATGGTACTGATGGAGCATCATTGCCCGAGCCAATTGAACCTTCTGCGCGTGCTCCAAATGCTTTTGGTACATGATCTTGTGGAGATTGATGCAGGCGATGTTCACTTTTGTGATACAGCGCAACGGCGCAAGCAAATTGACAAGGAGGCTAAAGCCGCTGATCGCCTGTTCAATTTGCTGCCCCATGACCAGGCACGAATCCTCCTTCGCCTGTGGCATGAATTTGAAAACCAAGAATCCGAAGAAGCGATATTCGCGCACATTTTAGATCGCTTTCAGCCGATTTTGCATGGCTATGTCACTGAGGGGCGGACATGGCGGGAGAACGGCGTCTCACATCATCATCTGTTATCGATCATTGAGCCCATGAAAACGTCAGCCCCCGAAATACACGACCATGCAGCCACTTTGATCGCAGATGCGGTTGCCAAAGGGTTCCTGCCGAAATAGTGCCTTTCGGTGTAACGCTGAAACAGGGTAGTCATCAATGATCCGAATTCTGGGTATCAATAGTTCGGCGCGAACCAAAGGGAGCCACGCCCTTTACGAATCCCATTGCGCCGTGATGTTGCAGGGTCTGATGGATACCATTCGGGAATCTTGTAACGATTGTCACACCGAAATGATCCATTTAAGTCAAATGAATATCCATCCCTGCCGAGCGTGTTTCTCTGATATGGAAACCAGGTGCCACTATCTATGCGACTGCTTTGACGACGATTTCAGCATGGTCGCCAAGAAGATGATCGAAGCAGACGGGATTTTTTTTGCATCCCCAACTTATATGTTTGGTATGGCCGGCATTTTAAAGCAATTTCTTGAGCGCTGGATCAGCTTCAAGGCGCCACCCGTTCCCCGTGAAAAAGTGACCAAATCGCTGGACGAATGCTTTGATCTGGTGGAGCAGATGGCAGACGGCACATTAAAGGCCTCCAACCCTCTTCAGGGCAAAGTGGGAGGTATCGTAGTGGCTGGAAGCGAACTGGGCCAAGACAACGTTGCAAAGGAAATAATGCTGATTCTAAATCTTTATGGATTT
>JABGPV010000185.1 GCA_018644785.1 Deltaproteobacteria bacterium
TGAGTTTGACCTTGAGTGAATAGCGCCCTGATGAAATCTTCTTCCACATTTATGTACTCATAAAACAGTTCGCTTAATACCTTCTGATCAATGTCATCCCGCACACGCATTAAGGAAAACTCGAAAAAACCCGCCATCGGTGGCGGCAGAACATAAACGGACTCCCCATTTTGTTCGATGTCAATCAGGATGGCACGGCCCGCCAATTCATCCAGCACCTTTTGAGTGCTGGTCAGGTTCATTTTCCAGTTACGGCTGGCTTTTTTCGCTGTGAAGGGTTTGATAGGCATGAGCGAAACCAGTTTGGCCTCTTTCTCACTAAAAAGCATTTTCAAGATCTTGAATAATAGTTCAGAAGGGCATGCGCCCTGGGGAAAGCGATCCAATCTGTCTGCTAACTTGTCATAATCGGTTTTGATTGTGTTATGAGCCATGATTATGCTTTTCTCATTTTAAATTCCCTTCTAAGATATCAGCTACATCTTCAAGTTTAGCGACATCCCAATTTACAGGAAGTTTTTTTTATTAATGCGTATGAGTTTGTTTTCCGTCACGCTACTATCGCCTTCTGCTCACCTATATAGACCATGGGGAGAGTCTTTCTTTAAGGTCACATTTTGTGACCTTAAAGCTTGATTTTCTTTGACTTGCCATATGAACTTACTTTTTCTTTTACCATAAAGCCGATTTTCTTCTTTGGCTTATTTTCAATATTTATTAATTGATCTAATGTCTCAAAAACAATCTGAAACCGTTCATCAGTGATTTGTTTTAATTCTTCGAGCCCTTTCCTGGTCTCTTCATTGTCAAGAACCATTTGTCTGAGCCCTGTAAAAACCCGCATTATCTGAATATTGACATGAATGGCTTGTTCGCTTCTTAACACACTGGACAGCATTGCCACACCTTGTTCAATAAAAACGCGCGGTAGAGCTGAAGAATGTTTCAGCCTGTCTAACCGGTCACAATTTGTGACCAGTTCCTTTTTTTCCTCTTTGGTCAGTCTGAACATGAAATCTCGCGGAAACCTCCGTTCATTTCTGCTAACAGCCTGATTTAAAGCCTTAGTAGCAACTCCATAAAGCTCAGAAAGGTCAGCATCCAACATCACCCTTATTCCACGGATCAGATGTATTTTACCGGCAATAGTTTCCATTGTTACAACATTAGACTTCATAATGTCCTTCTCTCCTATGCAACAAGTCGTTCATTTAACTCATCTAAAATAACATTCAAGTTATCCCCAAACAACTGAAATACCTTCCCAAGCCCACCCTCCTGTGAAAAAGGCGCATATTCAAAATCATCCGTTTCAATACTCAGATTTCCTGCAATATGATCCTTTATCATCTCAAGCCAGTGAAGCTTTTCTTCTGTGAACTTCTTACCCTGCTGTGCCAGCCATGCCTTGAAATTCGCATCCACCTTTTCCGGAAACGGCACAAGCTCATTTTCCTGTTCAAGGGCATACCGGACAAGGGATACAAGATCCGTCATTATGCGCACACCGCTTGCCTCACGAACCTTTGATTTTTCAAGAGCAGCATAGGCAGCCCAGAGATTATCCTCTGTCCAGTGATGGGGCGGCTTGTTAATGGTATCTGCAAGCTCTTTTATATTCTCGTACTTCAAAGGCGATTTGTACGGCCGGGAATAAAGAATCTGCAGAGCAATCAGTTCATCCTTGTTATCCACAATGAACTGTTTAAAAGACGCTATCATGCCCTTTGCCTTTTCCAAAGCTTCTGCGCTGAAGGCCGCTTCTATCACTGCATCCGAACTGACATTATCAATAATCTGCTCGTTCTTTTTCTTTATCTCAAGTAACAGATGCCTGAAATCCGGATCATACAAAGGTTTGACGGCATCTTTTATCAGGCTACCTGCTGCCTGCTGAATTTGCTCTTCCGTAGGCTGATCCACACCCGGATTGTCCTGTTTTGCCTGTTCCACATGTTTGTCAGGATTAAGGGCAGTTACAAGATCAGCTACAAAACCGCCCAGGCTCTTCCCGTCTGTATGCTTTATGATTTTTTCAGCATCTTCTTCCGAAATATTTTTATTGATCCGCGCAATACGGGCAGCAACCGATGAGATAACATTTGGATCTGTGTTGCCAAGACTGACTGCCTGGAGAAGTTTTTCAAAAGAGACTGATTTTTTCCGGTCCATGGGCTTTGAGTCTGTCTTGTCCCGCTCGCACACACCCACAACATCCACAATAATATAATGGTCCTTTGCTTTGGCATCCGGTGTAACAGACTTCAGGTCATCTTTGTTTATAACGCGCACGCCCCGGCCCTTCATCTGCTCGAAGAAACTGCGGGATTTTACACTGCGCATGAACATGACCACTTCAAGGGGTTTTATGTCGGTGCCTGTGGCGATCATGTCCACTGTAACGGCAATCCTGAGATTATAACTGTTTCTGAATTCTGCGATAAGATCTTCAGGCTTTTTTCCGGTTGTCTTGTAGGTAATCTTCTGAGCAAAATCATTGCCCTTTGCAAATTCCTCGCGCACAATTTTAACAATGTCTTCCGCATGGCTGTCGTCTTTTGAAAAAATCAGGTTTTTTGGCACCTCGGTACGGCCGGGAAATATCTCCGTAAAGAGTTTGTCCCGAAACGTCTGGACAACCGTGCGGAACTGATCTATGGCCACAACATCACGGTCAAGCTTATTTGCATCGTATTCAAGATCTTCATCGAGCTGCTCCCAGCGAATTTCCCTGGTTTCCCTGTCACGAACATCAACATAATAGCCGGATTCCACCTTTGAGCCCTGTTCAGTAATTTCTGTCTTGATGCGATAAACATCATAATTGACATTCACACCATCCGCCACGGCCTCTTCATGCCCGTATTCCATAACAAGATTCTGATTAAAAAAACCAAAGGTCTGTTTGCTGGGCGTGGCAGTAAGGCCGCTGGATGGTACAGATGCAGACCCGGGCGCTTTTATCAAGGGTATTTGAAGTCAGGCGCTGAACAATATATTCTTCGCTGAATTTATAGTTGTTATAGGGTGAAACATACTGCTGGAATTCCTTCAGGGTCTGTTTGCCCAGATTACCCCGATCAACCAGAAACAGGACCCGCCGAGCCTTTGCAAACTTGATAAGCCTGTAGATAAAATTGATGGCTGTAAATGTCTTGCCCGAGCCTGTGGCCATCTGGATAAGGGCACGAGGCCGGTTTTGGGCAAGAGACTTTTCCAGATTTTTCACAGCTACGATCTGGGCAGGCCATAAGCCGCCCTCCATGAGCTCCGGCATCTGCTTGAGCCGCAGGTTTAGAGTGGAAGGTTTGCCGAAAGGGGCCTGCTTTTCAGCAGCCTTTTCCTGAGGTACGGGTGTGTCATCATTAAGCCACTCTTCGAAAGTTTCCGGGCGATGAAAAGAAAAAATGTCCCTGGAACGGGGAACAAGATCAAGACCATTTGTAAAACGGGTTTCCACACCTGTGGACTGATAACAGAAAGGAAGGGGCCTGTACCACGCGGGAAGATTTTCGGGCAGGCCGGTTTTGTACTTGTCTGACTGGATTTCAACACCGGTAAGGGTATTGCCGACCTTTTTTGCCTCAATGACCCCTGTTGCCTTTCCATCCACATACAGGAGATAATCAGCAAAACCATGGCCCGGATTTAACGGAAACTCCCCGATGGCCACACCTTTTTGGGCATAGATGTTGGCATTATTAACATCCTGAACATCCCAGCCGGACAAATCCAGCATTTTGTCTATGGTCTTACGGGCTTCCTGTTCAGGGGTTTTTGGGCGACCGTGGACCATTTTAAATCCTGTTTCCCTAGCGGGTTGAAAGAGGAAACTTGCTTCGGAAATACTACGGAATGCTATTTAAACATAACTACTCAATAAGTCAACGAAAATCAGGGCGATTGATGCTGGATACCGGATCGCTCATTACGGGATTCTTGAGGAGGAAACAAACTTGACCATTTTACAACGAACTGTTATCTCAAAGACTGTCATTGAAAGGGGACTACTAATTTTCTGAAACTGGAGTTTTTTAACCGATGAATTCAAAATACGTGCAAAAGCTCGCCAATGAAATGGATCTTCGCCCAAAACAGGTGGAGGCAGTACTGGACCTTCTGTCGCAAGGCGCCACTGTCCCTTTTATTGCCCGGTACCGGAAGGAAGCAACAAATTCCCTGGATGAGGTGGCCATTTCCGACATCCGAGACCGATCCATTCAGTTAGAAGAATTGGATCGAAGGCGCGACGTCATTTTAAAATCCTTGCGCGACCAGGAAAAACTGACGGATGATCTGGACGAGAAAATTGGAGGGGCCGAAACCCTTGCGGTTCTTGAAGACATTTATCTTCCTTTTAAACCCAAACGGCGAACCCGGGCGAGTATCGCCAGGGAACGGAGACTTGAACCCCTGGCCCAGATCCTATTTCAACAGGAAGATCTTGACCCTTACGTCGTTTCAGCCCCCTTTGTGGATCCTGAAAAAGAGATTGAAACGACCGAGGATGCCCTTTCAGGCGCAAGGGACATCATCGCCGAATGGATCACTGAAAATCAGAAAGCACGAACACTGATGCGGTCTCTTTTTTTAGAAAAGGGCATTCTTGCTTCAAAGGTCGATTCCGGTAAAGAGGAAGAAGGGGAAAAATACAAAGATTATTTTGATTGGGAAGAACCCCTTAAAAAAGCGCCTTCACACCGGATACTGGCCATGCGAAGGGGCGAAAATGAAGGCATCCTGACCCTTCGTATTGCGCCGGAAGAGGGCCGGGCCCTTGCCCTGCTGGAGTCCCTTTTTATCACCGGCCATTTTGGAACTTCCGAGCAGGTGCAGATGGCCATTCACGACAGTTATAAAAGACTCCTGAACCATTCCATGGAAACCGAGGTTCGGATGACCTCAAAAAAGGCGGCTGATGAAGAGGCCATTCGAATATTTGCCGGCAACCTTCGTCAACTTCTTCTTTCGCCGCCTCTTGGGCAAAAAAATATCCTGGCCATCGACCCCGGGTTCCGGACCGGATGTAAAGTGGTCTGTCTGGATTCCCAGGGAAAACTTCTGCACTCGGATACCATCTTTCCACATTTTGGCGATTCAAAAGCCATTCAAGCGGGACAAAAGATAGGAGAACTCTGTAATCGTTTTCATGTGGATGCCATTGCCATTGGAAACGGCACGGCCGGGAGGGAAACCGAAACCTTTATAAAAGGACTGTCTCTTGAAAAGAGGATTCAGATAATCATGGTCAATGAAAGCGGCGCATCCGTTTACTCCGCCTCGGAAGCGGGCCGTGAAGAATTTCCGGACCATGATATAACCGTGAGAGGCGCTGTTTCAATTGGACGTAGGCTCATGGATCCCCTTGCCGAATTGGTCAAGATAGACCCGAAATCCATAGGGGTTGGGCAATATCAGCACGATGTGGACCAAAAAGCGTTAAGAAAAAGTCTCGACGACGTGGTCACAAGCTGCGTCAACAGGGTTGGCGTGGAAGCCAACACCGCAAGCCGGCAACTGCTCACATATGTATCGGGGTTGGGGCCCCAACTGGCGAAAAACATTGTCCGCCACCGCGAGGCGAATGGGCCCTTCGCATCTCGGAAAGCACTCATGAAAGTTCACCGCCTTGGCGCCAAAGCCTTTGAACAGGCCGCCGGCTTCCTGCGCATCAATGGCGCTTCGAATCCGCTGGATGGCAGCGCCGTTCACCCCGAAAGTTATCCCATCGTAGAAACCATGGCCAATGACCTTGGGTTCGCCATCCGGGATCTCATGGAAAATGAAGGCATCCGTAAGAAAATTAATACGGAAAAATATGTCACCGAAACGGTGGGTCTCCCCACCTTGGATGATATCTTGAAGGAGCTGGCCAAACCCGGGCGTGATCCAAGAGATCAATTTGAAAATATCGCTTTTAAAGACGGTATTGAAAAAATTGAAGACCTCGAACCGGGGATGACCCTGCCCGGCATCATCACCAATATCGTCGCTTTCGGCGCCTTCGTGGATATGGGCGTTCACCAGGATGGCCTTGTTCATGTTAGCCAGATGGCAGATCGTTTTGTAAAGGACCCCAACGATGTGGTCAAAGTATACCAGAAGGTCAACGTCAGGGTGTTGAATGTGGATCTCAAAAGAAAACGGATTTCCCTTTCACTAAGAGGAAAAATCAATGCCAATTAATACCGATTATCTCGTCATAGGCAGCGGAATTGCCGGCCTGCGTTTTGCTCTTGATGCAGCCAAGACAGGGACAGTAGCCATCGTTACCAACAAAGGAAAAGACCGAAGGCTCAACCAACTATGCCCAAGGGGGCATTGCCTCGGTTCTGGATCCCGATGACAGTTTTGAACTTCATATCAAGGATACCCTTACCTCGGGGGACGGCATCTGCCATGAAGATATTGTAAGAATTGTCGTGGAGGAGGGCCCCCGGCGAATTCACGAACTCATATCCCTGGGGGTACGGTTTTCTCAGCAGGAAGGCCGGAAGAAAATGTTCGATCTTGGACGCGAAGGCGGTCATTCCAAAAGGCGAATTGTTCATACCAAGGATTTGACCGGCCGCGAGGTTGAAAAACGGTTGCTTGCACGGGCGGAAGAAGACCCGAATATTCAGATTTATGAAAACCACATGGCCATTGATCTCATCAGAAAATCCACCCTGGTCCGTCGGGGCATCGTTGCCAAAAAAACAGATCAGAGCTGCTGGGGCGCCTACGTTCTGGATTCGGAAACAGGCGCCATCCTGACGATCCTCGCAAGAATCACGGTCCTTTGTTCCGGCGGCGCCGGCAAGGTGTACCGCTATACCAGCAACCCCGACATTGCCACCGGGGATGGGGTCGCCATGGGCTTCCGAGCCGGGGTAAAAGTGGCCAATATGGAATTTGTCCAGTTCCACCCCACTTCCCTGTACCATCCCTTGGCCAGGAACTTCCTGATCTCCGAAGCGGTGAGGGGTGAAGGGGGAATCCTCCTGGACAAAAAAGGGAATCGCTTCATGGAGTCCTATCATCCCCTGAAGGATCTGGCCTTCAGGGACGTTGTGGCAAGATCCATCGACATGGAACTGAAAAAAAGCGGCGATCATTGCGTTTATCTGGATATCAGCCACAAAGGTGAAGATTTTATTACCCATCGCTTTCCCCATATCTATGAAACCTGCCTCTCCTTCCACATCGACATCACCAGGGAACCCATTCCCGTGGTCCCTGCCGCCCATTATATGTGCGGCGGTCTCTTGACTGACGAACATGGCCATACCAATCTTAAAAACCTCTTTGCCATCGGTGAAGTGGCCTGCACAGGGTTGCACGGCGCAAACCGTCTGGCCAGCAATTCACTGTTAGAGGCGCTTGTATTTGCCAGGCGTACTGCCATTAAAGCAGCCCAGGAACTGACCGCCGGGAAACAGGAGGCTTTTCCCCGGGCACCGGAATGGGACCCCGGCAGTGCAACGGACAGCGAAGAGTTGGTGGTTGTATCTCATAACTGGGATGAAATTCGGCGTTTTATGTGGAACTACGTGGGCATTGTGAGGACCAACAAACGTCTGGCCCGTGCAAAAAGACGAGTGGAGATCATTCAGGAGGAAATCAAAGAATACTATTGGGACTTTCTGGTCAGCCAGGACCTCCTTGAACTCCGAAATCTTGCCCTTGTTGCGGAACTCATTATTACCTGCGCCTCGCTTAGAAAAGAGAGCCGCGGCCTTCATTTCAACCTTGATTATCCCTCTAAGGACAATGAATTCTGGCGGCAGGATACGGTTATCTGGAAATAGGGCAGAGAGAAAAATTGATGTAATATGGTATGGTGTGTCGCTGCGGGCAGGAACCGTCACAAGAGCTCACGCTGGAGCCCTTGTGGATAAGCAAAAAGTCGAAAAGCTTAATCGTGAAAGTCCCTCTCACGCATAAATCCGAATACCTGCAATGCCGTTTTAATGGCCACAAAGGTGATCCCCCCGCCGATGAGCCCCAGCGCAACGTACAGAAGTCCGAAAAAAATCACATACTCAATGTTCCATTGCCATTCGAAGGAAAATGGTGTCATGGTGTTCTCCTTATCTGATGCCTAACAGCTATTCAACCGGCAGCGGGTTCAGTTCAGTCTCTTTCGGGAACAAGGGCAAATACCGATAGGCCAATGAAAATACCAGGAATCCATAGCCGACCACCGCCATTCCGATGCCCCATTCCTGCCACGTGGGAAGATAACCCCAGAACCGGTCAAAGGGCATCACCGGAACCGCCAAGGTCACGATAATAAAAAGAAATCGGTTCAGCACAATGCCGGTACAGTTCAACAGACTGGCCAAAATGAGCCAGCCCTGACTCTTTCTACCGGCCGGCGTCAGCAGAATAATGGCAGGAAGGAATCCGCAAAATATCATCTCCGCCACTATCAGCCAAACACCATAGGGACCTTCGTTGAAAAAATCCATAAATGTCAAACCAGCTCTGGGAACAATCCCGTATATCCAGCCCAGGTAATCGAAGGTCTTCAGAACCATATACAGCGCCAGAAGCCAGCCCGACATTTTGGCCAGAAACTGAATTGCATCGTCCGGAACCAGCTTTTTTCGCGAAAGAAACTCAGTCAACTTCGTACAAAGGATGGTAAAGCAGGGGCCACAAGCGATGGCGGAGAGTACGAAGAGGAAAAAAGTCCATGGCCAGATATAAAAACCTTCCCGGGCCGCAAAAGGCCTTGCATACATAACGCCGAACATCCCTCCCAGGGACCCCTGGTGGAAAAACGACAGAAACGTACCGGTTGCCGCAAAAACCGCCATGATTTCGTGGAGGTTATGGCCCACCAGCCTCAATTCCTTGACTTTTTTAATTTGTCTGTTTTCAAGAATAAGCGGAATGAATTCAATGGCCAGAACGATCAGATAACAGGTAATACAGAATGACACCTCCACCAGCATGGAGTGAATATTGGCGTGCCAGAAAATGAACCAGCCCCTGATGGGTTGACCGATATCGATCCCCAGCATGGCCATGGCACCGGAATAGCATATAAACCCAATGACAACAGCCGTATTGATGATGCTTTTTAGTTCTTTACGGCCGACAATGTAGGTCAGAAACCCCGTAAAAAAAGCACCAGCGCCCAAACCAATTATCGCCAGATCAAAAACGATCCACAGGGCAAAAGCAAAAATATTGCTCATATTGGTCTGGTTTAAACCCTTCCAGAGACACAGAACGGCCGAAAGGCCGCCCCACGCCAGCAGCGCCAACCAGGGCAGGGTCCATAGAAGAAAGACCCCCGGGGTACATCTTTTAACGCCTTTCGGTAACAATGGGGAATCCAAATCCATCACTCATCCTCCTGACATTTTATGGCATGTCATTTTTTTGATCCTTACGTTGCTAGAACCGGTCGCGACCCGGCTTGGTGGACCATTCATCTTCAGCCCATGTTCTGTTGATGACGGGTTCGTATTCGCCGGGTAGGAAATTGTCAGCCAGTCTGCGCACCCAGTCCCTGCTGGAAAGGTAGTATACCTTGGGTCCCGTCCCAATGCGTTCAAGAATCCTGAAAGCATAGGGGTGCTTGATTAATTGTGATACTTCATGTTTCGAATTGTTTAAATCCCCAAAAGTGATGGCTTCAGCCGGGCAGGCTTCCGTGCAGGCCGTTTTGTATTCTCCCTCCTCCAGCTCCCTGCGGTTTTCTGCGTAGGCCTGATTTTTAGCCCGCATCAGCCGCTGGTGGCAGAAGGTGCATTTTTCCACAACACCCCTCATTCTGGGAGACACCTCAGGTGTCAGATAGCGGTCCATGCCTTTATCCTGGGGAAATGAATCCCACCAGTTAAAATACCGCGCACCGTAAGGACACGCCGCCTGGCAATACCGGCAGCCGATGCATCGGGTATAGATCTGGCTGACAATACCGGTATTGAAGTCCAATTTCGTTGCAGTGGCCACACACACGGAAACGCACGGTGGATGATGATCGCAGTGCATGCAGGGCCGGGGAAAATAACTCACCTCCGTATGGGGGAATTTTTTTCCATTGGTGATTTTATAGAGATTCATCCAGGTAATGGTACGCTCTTTGTC
>JABGPV010000186.1 GCA_018644785.1 Deltaproteobacteria bacterium
ACTTCTGATGTGCCATGCACAATCTCGGGTTGGGCCAAAGCTACCACCAGTGCCCCCAGGGCCAGGATGCGCAAGGCTCCCAGCCATTTGCCGGCCCTGGATTTTCGAGCGCCAGCGATGGATTTGGCGGTTTGCGCCGATGAGTACCGTATGGCCACCGCCGCTCCCCTGCGTCCCCGTAAGAAGGCCAGAAGCGGAAGCAGGGCCAGTAACCACAAAACTTCCGGGTGGTCAAAATGAAACATTTATCTACCTCCTTCCGTAGCGGGTTGAGGTCGTGTTTTGTCAACAAACTGCCAGGCGCTCTGGTGCATCTTTTTCATCTGCTCATGGCTGAGAGTCTGCCTGGCAAATTTGGCCAGATCACAGTAACAAAGGAATTCACGCAGTGGTTTTCTTTGAAGATTAAGTTCGCTTCCGGATTCTGTCGCCATCTGAGCCATGAATTCGCGGGTTGTCTTTCGGGTGGCCCTCATCCGGAACCGGGTTTCAATATAGGTTCGAATGGTTCTTGACACCATTACTGAAAACCCTTCCGCCATTTCCGGTTTCATCAGGGTTTTTGCCTTTTCCAGTTCTTCAAAGGCAATTTCAAACGCTTCCCTGGAACGGTGTAATTTCCGTTTGTTGAACCATCTCCAGACCATCCAGGCCAGGAGAAGCAATAAGATGCCGCCCAGCGTGTAAAAGAGCCAGAGGCGCGGATCCGGAATGTGAATGGGCCCGCGAATGTCTCGAATATCGCCTTTAGGGCCTGTTGAAAGGGCAAGGGGGCAGGATGATTTTGACGGAATCGGGGCTGAAACGACATTGCTCAAGGGTTGTTGGGTCACTGAATTGCTTGATAATGCACCCCATGCCAACCCGTCGGCCAGGAAAAAAAACGCCAACAGGACTGGGATGGCCCATACAGCCGGTAGTTTGAAAGTGTTCGGTGTCATCAGTGCCTTCTCCTTTCTCTGGAACTGAAAAACTGTCTCAAATCCGCCAGATAGGAACGTTCTGTGGAAAGTTCCAGCATATCCACTCCCACTGAACGGATGGCCCGTCTGAGGCTGTTCTGGCGATTTTCCGCCAGATCCTTGAAGCGGGATCGGACGTCCGGGCGGGAGGTGTCCAGTTCCACTTGCTCACCGGTTTCTGAATCTTCGATGGTGATCAGCCCAACATCAGGAAGCTCCCGTTCCCGCTGATCACTGACCGAAACAGCCACGAGATCATGGCGACGTCCCGTAATTCGAAGTTTGGGCCGAAGATCGCTCAGAGAAGCGTCAAAATCCCCGGGCAGGCAGAAGTCCGATATGAGGAAGGCCACGGCCCGGCGTTTGATCACCTGGTTGGTAAAGTCCATGGCGGCCGCCAGATTGGTGCCGGTTCCTTCAGGTTGAAAGAAGAGAATTTCCCGAATGACCCTCAGAATGTGGGAGCGGCCTTTTCCAGGTGGAATATAGAGCTCGGCAGTGTCCGTGAAGAGCACCAGGCCGACCTTGTCGTTGTTGCGCATGGCGGAAAAGGCCAGAACACTCCCGATTTCGGCCATCATTTCCCGTTTGCTTTGTGAGGCGGAGCCGAACTCACCGGAAGCACTCACATCAATAATGAGCATGATGGTCAACTCCCGCTCCTCGGTGAATTTTTTAATATAGGTCCGGCCGGTTCGGGCCGTCACGTTCCAGTCAATGGTCCTCACGTCGTCGCCCGGCACATACTCCCGAACCTCATCGAAGTCCATGCCCCGGCCTTTAAAAACAGAGTGATAGTGGCCCGCAAGCGTGTCATCCACCAGACGGTTGGTCCTGATCTCCACCTGCCTGACCTTTTGAAGAATCTCCTTGCTGATGTGGGTATCCATGATGGTTTCCTTATTTTTGCGGTGTGTGAGTTCCTGCTCAGTACATTAGGGAACCGGGATGGTTTCAAGAATTTTTGTGACCACATCCTCGCTGGTAAGCGATTCTGCTTCTGCCTCGTAGGTGATATTCACGCGATGCCTGAGCACGTCCATGGCAATTGATTTCACATCTTCCGGGGTTACGTACCCACGTCCCTGAAGAAAGGCCAGGGATTTGCTGGCGGTCTTCAGGCTGATGGTGGCCCGTGGAGAGGCGCCGTATTCAATGTAGGGTGTCAGGTCAAGGCCGTAACTTTCCGGTTCTCTTGTGGCGTAAACGAGGCTGACAATATAGTCTTTGACCTTGTCATCCATGTAGATGGTGTTAACCACATGTCTCGACCTGATGATATCTTCCACTTGAACCACGGGGTTAACCTTTGGTGCGGGATCGGTGGTGTTTACCAAATCCAGGATAACCCGTTCCTCGGAGATCGAAGGATAGGAGATCACCACCTTGAGCATGAACCGATCCACCTGGGCTTCCGGCAGGGGATAGGTCCCTTCCTGTTCGATGGGATTCTGGGTGGCCAGCACCAGAAAAGGATCGGGCAGGTCGTAGGTTTTTTCGCCAATGGTGACCTGGCGTTCCTGCATGGCCTGCAGCAGGGCGCTCTGCACCTTAGCCGGAGCGCGGTTGATTTCGTCGGCCAGGATCAGGTTGGCAAAAACGGGGCCCTGTTTGACCACGAAAGAGACATCCCTGGGGTTATAAATCTCTGTGCCGATGATATCGGCGGGGAGCATGTCCGGGGTGAATTGGATCCGACGAAAGCCGGTCTGGATGGCCGATGCCAGGGTGTTGAGGACCAGCGTTTTGGCAAGACCGGGAACCCCTTCCAGAAGGATGTGTCCGTTTGAAAGGATGCCCACCAGCAGACGCTCGATCAGTACCTTCTGGCCGACGATAACACGACCGATTTCCTGTTCCAGAGGCCGAACCCACGCGGATGCCCGTTGCACCGATTCGTTGATGGTCTGAATGCTGGTGAACTGGGGCCCTGAGGGTTGGGGACTGGCGTCTACTGGGTTGGGGGGGGATTGAAAATCCTCCGCGGATATCTGCCGGGTTTGTTCTCCTGTTTGAATGTTCATGATCCCTCCTTGTTTTATTTTGTGTTTAGCCATTAAGTTTTGTCAGCTGAAGTTGCAGACACATTAATCCCCCAGGCTTACGGTATCCTTTCCTGAACATTACCGGTTGGTAATGGTTTGTTTTTATTTGGGCCTGGCGGCCGGCTATCTCGTTTGGCGGTATGTCAAAAAAGCCAAAACCGGTGGTGGGTGCGAGTGTGAAAACATGGAATGTCCATTGAAAGGTAAGGATTCGGGATCAGTGGAAAATAGCGGCGGTGGTATGGTTTGTGAGAGCAAGACGTGCAACGATGATCCTTTTCAGGAACAGCATAAGGGGATGCGATAAATATTTGCCGAGGCCCTTACTTCTTGCTGTACGGAAGCGAGGAATGATGTAGGAAAATTTTGAGCTTTCCATCATCGTTTCTTACGTAGCCGAAGGTATATTCTACTTTTACGATATTTCCCTTCTGGGGTGTAAAAAAATATTTTCCCATGGCCATTGCCACGTTGCCGTTTATATAGAGTCCGGCATTTTTGAAACGGACGTTTGTCCATGGCTTCAGCGCAAACCCTTTGTCTTCAGGAAAATTCTTATTATGTCCTATCATGTAGGATAAGGCGCCTTCTCTAGTCATCCGAAATTTGTCATCTGAGGCCTTGGTCGGTTTAAACAAGACCTGTCCGGATTGATATGCGTATAACCCATCAACAGCGTCTTTTGCTGCCTGTTTATAGTCTTGACGATCCATGTACTTTTTCCCGATATTCACAAGAGCATCAGCCCAGGCCTTCTGCGCTTCGAGCACTTCCCTTTTGGTGATTTCGTTTTGCTGCCCTGCCCAAACGATGCCTGCGGTGAAGATGACGGCTAACCCCAGGATGATCAGAATCTTAACCGCCCGTAAATTCCTGATGGATGTTTTCATGGCATTATCCTTTCTTGTTAAATGTTTACCCATTTTCAGGGATTTCCGTCTTCCCGGGCCACTCGAAGCGTTTCTTGACCCGGGCCCAGAATTCTCCGCCAAGGATAAAGAAGCTTGTGATGAACAGCTTCAAAGATTATATCCAGCATCCTGAGCCGGGTTTTCTAAGTTGCGAATCATCCGTCAATGAGGCTCTGCACCGCTTTTGCCGCCTGCAGGGCATCGGGGGCGTAGCCGTCGGCGCCTGACTCTTCGGCGAACTGCTTTGAGATGGGGGCGCCGCCTACCAGTGTTTTAATCTTGTCTCTCAAACCTGCACTTTCCAGCGCTTCGAAGACAACCGGTATCTCCTGCATTGTGGTGGTGAGCAGCGCCGAAAGGGCCAGAACATCAGGGGCAGAGGCTTTTACGGACGCAACAATTTTTTCCGTCGGCACATCCACACCCATGTCCTCGAGATCAAATCCGGCGCTCTTGATCATGAGCGCCACGAGATTCTTGCCGATATCGTGAACATCGCCTGCCACCGTCGCAATCAGCACTTTCCCGTTTGACTGGATATCAGTACTTTCCAGAAGCGACTGTATCTCAGCCACCCCCTGCTTCATGGCTTCCGCTGAAATCATCATTTCAGGAAGAAACGCCTCGCCGGCTTCAAAAAGGCGCCCCACTTCCTGAATTCCGGGGACAAGGGCTTCCAGCAGAATTTCGGGTGCGGGTATGCCCCCGTCGCGCGCTTTGCCTACGGCTTCTTTAACACCCTCAATATCTCCACCGATCAATTTTTCCCTAATTTCGTCTTTGATGTCCATGCTTTTCCTCCCTTTCTTTGTCTGGTGGTATCTGCCCAACGGACCGTTCTTACATTCCTGATTATCCTTTCTGTTTTGCCACAATATCACTGAGCGCCTTTTGAAGCGGTTCGGAAAGCGGTTCAACGGTGTGTGAATCCAGGATTTTGGCCAGGTCTTCATGAATTCTGTCGGCCATATCCATTTTTTCATTTTCCCAGGCATCGAGGGAAATATTCTTAATGTATTTCCCCCGCCACAAATCCTTTCTTGCGTGGAGTGCTGTATGGGTCTGGGTGAGATACATGCCGCTTCCCACACTCTTGATGATATCAATGGCAAAGGCGTCGTCATCCACCGGTATGCCCCGCCAGACCCGTCTCGCCATGCTCGCCAGTTCATCGGCATATACAGTGGCGTGCGGTGAATTCACAAGACCCGTATCTACCGCGCCGATGGCCAGAAAGGAATCAAAGGAACAGGTGGCCAGTTCACCGAAATCCCACGTTATTTTTGCGATAGCATCCTGGTTGAATTCCGGCGTTATGGCCCCGAATGCGGAGAGCTGACCCACCAGGGGACCCAGTTTCCGGCACACTTCCAGCTTTGCCATGTCCGTCAGGGCGTTTTCAGGAATACCCCTTATTCCTGCCGTTGCGGGGTCCATGAAAGACGGGGTAGACGCTTCCGTACAGGGAAGACCTTTGTTGAGCAACTGTGCCAGCACAATCCCCGGAAAGGTGGTGGCAAGACAAATGACAAGCGTTCCCGACATGGTGATGGGGCTCGAAAGGCCCCCGATCCCCATGGTGGCGATGCTAATGGGGATATTGTTCTCGGCGCATAATTGAATCTGTTCGCTGATGGCTGAAGGATAGCGGAGCAGTTCCGGATTGATGTGAAGGGTGAAATAGGGTTTTTCTCTGAGTGCGTCACCCCCCCCGCGAATGGCACTCCCCAATTCGATGAGCCCTCTCAAGGCATCCGCGTTTTCACCCGCACCAAAATGGACCGGTTTTGTGGTATTTTTCATCATGGTGGCGCCATCCGCGACGAAATCGCCCGTGGCGATGGGGATGCCGCTGATGTCAATTTCCGGAAGGGCATCGCTGAGTTTTGTCAGAATGGCAATCCCCTCCTGGTCGCCGTTTCTTTTCTCCCGCGTATAGGGGTCAATATAATTGGGTGCCCAGCAGGAAGAGATAAAGCAGGTGTTTCCGGAACCGTATTCCACGTATTCGGTCCCTTCGCGATTCCACCATTTGTAACTGTCGGGGCAGTGCCCCAGGCTTTCTTTCACAAGGTCAGAGGGAAATTGCACCATGCCATCCTCAGCGATATCACAGCCGGCTCCGGACAAGGTGTCGTATGTCTGTTCGTGTTTGTCAAATTTTACGCCGGTGTCTTCGAGATACCCAAGGGTAACGTCTATGATTCTATCCACCGCCTGGGGGGACATGATTTCCATCCGGTTCGGGAAAGCCCGGACGCCGGTTTTTTTTTCTGAACCCATCATCAACCTCCTTTACCAAAATGTTTGAAATGCGTTTTTGAAGCATAAATTTATGCCAGTGTCAGTTCCGTTTGAAAATGCTCGGACCAGCTTGATTGAACCATTTCCCTGATTTCACGATCGGCCGGTCCCAGCGCAATGAGAAAATTCCCCGCTTGCTTATGGTCGATTTCAGACACCCTCACATCATCATGAACCGCCTGAACATAAAACTGCCGGTTGTTTTCCGAACAAAACCCTTTGACCCGGTAAACTTGATCCGCCCATTCCTTCAGCCAGATGACCAGTTGGTCCACCGGAACCGGATCAAATTTCAAAACAAATTTGTCGATTCCAGGGGTCTGTTTGACCAGCAACCCTTTCATGGTTCCCCTGTGCCAGCTCAGTCCTTGTATCTGCGCGTCATCTGGGATACGCGAAAAAGAGGTCTTGATGATCGGGACTTCATTATTGAGCTCAAAGATTCCCTTTTCGACCTTTTTCACTTCTTCGGGTGTAGAAAGGTCTGTTTTATTGATCAACAGCAGATCGGCGCCCTGAACCTGTTCCATGAGAACCGGTACCATATCTGACAGCTTTCTGAAATGTTTGGCATCGACCACACAGATGGACCCGCTGTAATGGAACGTGTCGGGGGAAAGTTTTTCCAGCATGCCGGTTACTTCGTGCATCCCGAAAGGATTTGCCAATCCCGAACTTTCCACGAGGAGGTTGTCGATTCCCATCTCTTTGGTTTTTAAAATGGCGTCGATAAATTTATCCGAACGGCATACACAGAAAATGGACCCGTCAACGATTTGTTCAATGACCATGCCTTCTTTTTCAAGAACCGCTGCATCGACGCCTTCCTGCCCGAATTCATTTACGATGAGCGCCACTTTGTCATTTTCAAAAACCTTCAGGAGGTTTTTCATGAGGGTCGTTTTTCCGGCTCCTAAAAAACCGGTGATCAGATAAATGTCAATCAATGTTTCCTCCTACAGAAGCGCCTTTATCTTTGAGAATAGTTCTTCCCGACTCGGAATAATGGAACTGTAAGCCAATTCCCCGTTGATGTACATGCTGGGAAGTTTCCCAACCCCCATCTTTTTACATCGGGAAATAGATTCTTTTTCAGTGAATTTATATTCCACCACATCAATGGCATCTCCAAAATGTTCTTTTGCATCCGTTGCCGCTCCCATCATGTACGTACAAGCGGCACATGATATGGAGTCCAGTGTAAATACTTCGACAAAAGGTTTCTTGAGGTTCTCGTAATCGGGCAGCACGATTTCTATGGGATCTTCTTCTACCGCCGTATAGTCTTTAATGATTTCTCTTGCTTTTTCCGTATCTCGAACGGCCTGCTGTATGACAATCGTGTTTTCGATGGGCAGGTCATAAGGCATATCACACCCGGGAGCGATGATCAGTTTTTCATGACCCACTTTGTCCAGAAGATCAACAACATATTTCATGTTATCCTGTTGCGTACCGTGAAGCATCACCGTTGTAAGCGGAATGTTGCCGCCGATGACAACATCATATTTGTCCGTAATCTTTTTGGCTTCAACCATGTCAATGTTTTCGTCCACTGAAATGGAATCGGGGTTTGTTTGACACATGGGTTCAATGTTGGGACCCGCATTTCCACACACAAAAAAGGAGGAAAGCGCCCCCTTGCTACGGATGTGATCAAAGACCTGCCTGTAGGGTTCCGATAATAATGCGTTGAAATGTTTCGGCGAAACCTGTGACACCAGGGGACAGACAACTGAAATTACGTCCATGCCGGCTTCAATGAAGTAGTCACACATGGCTTTGGCGATTTGGGTGGCATATTTGAGCAGGTTTTTGCAATATTCAGGGTCCATGGCCATATCCATGAAAAAAGACTGGCCTCTTAAATGGGATGCCAGGGTGAGAGGGCCGGTAAACAAACCGTAAAGCGCTGTGTCATCGCCCACTTTTTCCTTCACTTCTTTCATGGCGCCCAGAATCATGGGAAGCCTGCCTTCATCCTTTGAAGGGATTTGAGACGGAATCTCTTTGGTCTTCGCCAGGGGATGGGATTTTACGGAAGGGGGGTTGTTTTCCGCCCACAACAATTCGCAACCCAGGATTTCCGCTTCTATCTGCAAATCAAACACTACCGGCATCCCATCAGGCTGGTAGATCTTCTTGACTTCAAGCAGGGATTCAACCAGCTTTTCCTTATCCTGCAGTATCTCCCTTGCACTATAGCCCTTCAGTTTTCCCGCATGTACGCCGGCAAACGGCACCCATGGGACCTGGTCCACCTTTTCTTTCTTTAACAGGCTGATAATTCTTTCTTTTCCGTTCATGGTGTCTCCTTTCTGTGTGCTGTTTTATTGCCGAGGTCTTTATCCATCGCCCTTTTTTTTATGATAAAAGGTTTTTTACATGGCGAAGAAGGGTGTCTTTTTCGAAAGGTTTAGCCAGGTACCCGTCGGCTCCCTCCGAAATGGTTCGATTTTGATTCTCCTCGCTGTCATAACCGGTAATGATCAGTATCTTTATGTGCGCGGTTGCAGGGTTTTGCTTGATTTGCCGGCACACCTCAAAGCCGTCCTTTCCGGACATGTGGATGTCCAGAATAATCAGGTTCGGCTGAAATGTCGGGACCTTTACCCCCGCCTCAAACCCTTCCGCGGCTGTTTCCGTTTCATATTGATATGCTGAAAGGGTTTTCTCAATTATTTCCCGAATGGCGGGATCATCATCGACAATTAAAATCCTTTTCCCCGGTGGCTTGTAGTTTGCCAGGGGATACATTCCCTTCTGACGGGCAAAGGCTTCCAGATCTTTTTTTAAGATTCTATAGTGACCCCCGGGGGTGAGTGATGCTTTCAATTCTCCTGACTTGACATACTTCCAGAGGGTTACCCGGCCGATGGCACAATACTTGGCGGCCTGCGGCACGGTAAATACTTCTTGATTCATTTTCCCGGATCTCCTAAAGAGTGACAGTTAGAAACAGAATAAACAATATGAACGTCCTGAACATATTCCTGGAAAGAACTATTTGTCAATCAAAAAGTGATGTGTCTGGATAGGATGTGTCACGGGGCGGATGATTTATTGATCGGAAGGTTTCCATTTCCGGGCTTGAGTCCTCGGGTCAATTTATTCTTGGATTGCAAATGCCCTTGACAACTTTTCCACAACAAAACCATAATGCAGATCACAAACAATTTCCTTTGTTGCAGCCACCGCAACTTTTCCAGGGGTTTTCTTTTGTACTTTCCAACAGCTGACGTCGAAGTTGCCATATGGGTTCCCCCGGTGGTGGCATTTGTCATATCTTTTTTCACTTCCATGGGCGGCGTATCCGGGGCGTTTCTGCTGCTCCCCTTTCAGATGTCCTTTTTAGGGTATACCAACCCGTCCGTCAGCGCCACCAACCAGTTGTTCAATATCGTGGCCATTCCCAGTGGTGTTTATCGATACTGCAGGGAAGGGCGAATGGTGTGGCCGCTGACATGGGTGGTGGTGGCGGGGACCCTGCCCGGGGTTTTCATCGGGGCGTTCGTGCGGATTGCCTACCTGCCGGATCCGAAAGCCTTCAAACTTTTTGCAGGCGGGGTGCTGCTCTGGATAGGGCTGAAGATGGCTCTGGATTTGCTGAAAAAAAAGGGAGGGGCTGAAAAAGCGGCTGCTGAAAAGCGATTCCAGGAGCTGGTGCGTCATCATGAAAAGGCCTCGACACAGGGAAAATCCACGGATCAACTGTTCACTCCTGCGGTAAAGGTGACCCATTTCAACCTATCGCGCCTGGGTTACACATTTTATGGTGAACAGTTCGATGTCTCGTTCTGGGGCATCTTTGTTTTGAGTCTCATGGTGGGCGTTGTGGGGGGGGTATACGGCATCG
>JABGPV010000187.1 GCA_018644785.1 Deltaproteobacteria bacterium
GAGAAAATGCTCGGGAGGAGGCTTGAGGTTGAATCTGAAAATTAACAAATTTATTCTTGCAGAGATAATACTGTTGCTTGGGGTGTGCTGGTTTTTTGCCCCTGATGCTGAAGTTCTGGCTGCCGATGAATTGAGTTCTGGCAGACGGCTGTGGGATAATATCCTTTTGTTTTTTAATTTTGGAATCCTGGTTTTCTTTTTCATCAAATACGCCAGAAAGCCGCTTATGAATTTTCTGCGCGGTACCCGGAATGATGTTGAGTCGGGCCTGAATAAAGTCGAGACGCGACTCAACCATGCAACGTCCCTTAGAGATGCAGAATTAGATAAATTAAAGAATATCCAAGCGCAGATTGATAAAATTAGAGCAGACATCCTTGAAATGGGGAGACACGAAAAAGAAAAGCATATCGAAGAGGGTAAAATAGCGGCTGAAAATATGATTGAACAAGCAAAAAATTATGCATATCACAGGATTCAGAAAGCCAAGAAAGTTGTGGCGGATGAAATGATAGACCGCGCATTTTCAACCGTTGAAGAAGTATTGGCAAAAAAGTTTTTGCCAGAAGACAACGAAAATATAGTAAATCAATTCCTGAACGATTTGAAAACCACCAAACAACACCTGAGTTAAGGTATTCTGCTAAACTGTACTTGGCTTATCTAGGTAGGAAATAGGCCGGATCAGACCCCCCACACCAGCGGCTTGATCGGCTTGACTCGCCGGAAAACAAGGGAGGTGGAATTAGAACTTGTTTAACTTGGGTAGCCTGCTGAGTAAATCATTCACAAAGAGATCTTCAAATCCTTTTTTCCTTTTAGATGAGTTGACTATTATTGCTTGTTTAATGTTCTTGTGATATTTTAGGCCATGAGTCCAAGAATAATGCGCAAGGTGAAAGAATGATTGGAAATTTGCTGGGTTCAAATATCGCCATCGTTGGAGGAGGGAGGATCTGCAAGGCAATTCTGCAGACGCTGTCAAGCGAGAGCTTTGGACAGAAAAATTTCACCATATTAGGGGTGGCGGATATAGATGACCAGGCTATGGGGCTGAAATATGCCAGGCAACTTGGGGTTTTTACGACGAATGACTATAGGAGGTTGTTTGAATTAAAGAATCTCCATTCAATAATAGAGTTGACCAAGGATGACGATCTCAGCGGAGACATAAGAAGATCCACACCCCCCGGAATCAGATTTTTCGATCATTTTGAGGCTCGGTCTGTATTAGAATATCTGCAAATCGAAGGGGAAAAAACATCGGTCTTGAGGAAAATACGGGACAGCCAGAACAACATTGGAAAAATTGAAGAATTATTTGAGCAGTTTTGTGATTATTTCCTGAAAATTTCCAAGGAGAGAAATGAGTATTCTCAGGGCATACGCGCCAAGCTAACGGCCCGGGAAAGGGCCATCTCGCAGGTAGTCGAGGGAAGTACTATCCCGACGTTTGTTATAGACAAAGACCATATTGTTACCCATTGGAACAAGGCATGTGAAAAGCTGACCGGCTATCCCGCCGACAAAATAGTAGGGACCCATAATCATTGGCAACCTTTCAGACCGGAAGAGCGCCCTATTATGGCGGATCTCATACTCAATGGAATGAAAGAGCATGAAGCCTGGAAGTATTATGGCACCCAGTGGAATAAATCCTCTTTGATTGATGAGGCCTTTGAGGCCGAGGAATTTTTCCCCCATCTTGGAGAAGAGGGCAAATGGCTTTTTTTCACAGCTGCCCCTATCAAATCCCCTGACGGTGAAATAGTCGGGGCCATTGAAACCCTTTGGGATAGAACTGCAGAAAAAAAGGCTGAAGAAGAGCAGACACGTCACATGAGGGAACTTGCCACACTCTGTTCAATAAATGGGGCACTGAATTCCCCGCTGGATCTTTCGGATAGAATAATTTCCGCTATTCAGGAAACAAATGATATCCTGGAAGCAGATGGGATTTGCATCTTTGTCCCTGAAGATGATGGCAATTATCAACCCAAATACAATTACGGGTGTCCTGAAAGACTCCTTCAAACATATGGGATTACCCATGAGAACAGTATGTTTTCTCGTGTTGCCCAAAGCGGTAAAATTACGATCTTGGGGGATCTTGCGCATTGTGGTGACAAAGAACTCAGATCTTTTGGAAGTGAAGGATTAAAGGCTGTAGCTTACGCACCTATCATTGCAAAAGGGGGAGAAATCTTTGGTATTATCATGGTGGGGAGCAAGAAACCTGAACATTTTTCCCTTGAGGAAAAGCACATCTTAGAATTGTTGGCGAACAGAATCGGTGTGGCTATGGAAAACTCTATGCTCCAGGAAGAGGTGCGGAGGGACGCAGAATTCCAGGCCCGGCTTATCGAAAATTCTACCAATGGTATTGTAGCAACAGATGAAAGATGGCGAATTGTTATTTTTAATCGGGAAGCGGAGGGGCTTTTCGGCTATTCCAGCGATGAAGTTATCAAGAAGCTTGATGCCAGGACGCTTTATTCTCCACAAATAGTAGAGGCCATCAAAGAGAGATACAACAAAAATCGCTCCCATGGAGAAGATCCATGGCAAGAGACCTCCATCGTGCGAAGGGATGGGAAAACCATTCCCGTGAGATTCTCCGGAACTTTGCTTCACGAAAATAAAAAGGTGATGGGCAGTGTCGCCTTTTTTCAGGATCTCAGAGAAATAAAACGATTAGAAAGTGAACTTGTCCGATCTGAACGTTTAGCGGCTATTGGTCAAACAGTTGCAGGCACGGCCCATGACATCAAAAACATCCTTCATGGATTCAAAGGAGGGGGCTATCTGATAAATACGGGACTTGACAAAAATGATACCCGTAAGTTAGAAGACGGGTGGCAGATGATACGGCGAAACATCAGCCGAACATCCGACCTGGTGCTGGATCTGCTGTCATACTCCAAAGAAAGAGAGCCTGAATATGAAACCTGTTTCCCGAATGATATTGTGGATGAAGTATGCGGGCTTTTTACAGAGGTGGGGCGTGAGAATATGATCGAAATCCATAAGAATTTTCCCTTGCCCGTTGGCAAGGTAAAAATGGATCCTCGAACAATACACAGGGCCCTTTCAAATCTGATGTCCAATGCAATTGATGCCTGCATTTCTGACCACAATCCCGATAAACAGCACCAAATCAACCTAACGGTCACCCCTGAAAATAACAATATCGTCCGATTTGAAGTACAAGACAACGGCTCTGGCATCAGTGAAGAGGCAAAAGGGAAGTTATTTACCACTTTTTTTAGCACAAAAGGGAGCGACGGAACCGGTTTGGGACTACTTGTCACCAAAAAACTCGTAGAAGAACATCACGGAATAATAGACGTAACATCCCAGCTGGGAAAAGGGTCGGTTTTTGCCATCCGGTTGCCGTTTGAAACTGAAAAAAAAGAATGATCGCGTAGTCGTCCAGATGATGCTGAAATTTAGGAAAAACTTTGGGAGGAGATGATAATGGGCAAAAAAGTGCTTGTTGTGGATGACGACCCTGATATTAGGATGCTCAATAAGAGCATTGTTGAGGAAAGCGGTTATACGCCTATTGAGGCTGAAAACGGGGAAGAAGGCCTTAAAATGGCAAAAAAAGAGAATCCTGATCTGATTATCCTTGATGTTCTGATGCCTAAACAGAGTGGGGTTAGATTGTATCGCGAATTAGTAACCGACAAATCGTTGAAGGATATCCCAATTATTCTCCTTTCAGGAATAGCAAAGAGTACTTTTCTGCGCTCCCAAAAAGCCCTAACCCAATTCGGTGGTGCTGAAGTTCCTGAACCGGAAGTCTACTTGGAAAAACCGATTGAACCCGAAGAACTGGCCGAAAGGATTAAGGAGGCTTTGGGTTGATTCCCCAATCCCAAGGCATAGCCCCCCGTCAAGAACTGAGATTCGGCAGTGAATGGGGGTAGAGGGTAAGGAATCTCTTGCTTTCAGGGCCGGTTAGTCAGGTCCAGCGTCAAAATTATTTGATCAAATCGGTAAATTACTTTACCATAATCGTTCAGATCCAATTAGAAAGATTCAACAGGAGGATTTCATGGCGGTAATAACCATTTCCAGGCAATTTGGTACGGGTGGAAAAGCCTTAGGTATGATGATCGCTGATGAATTGGGTTACGACTTTGCTGACAATGATATTATCCAAAGGCTCGCCAAAGAGGCCAACGTATCCGCAAAATGGATAAGATCATTTGAAAAGGAAGCAGGCAGTAAATTATCAAGACTTGTATCAAAAATGGTTTCAAAGCGTTGGTTGGATCGCGTACTCTCGGATGAACGTGGATATCTTGATGAACAAATATATTTGGACTACATGGTCCTTATTATTGCTCAAATTGCCGATGAGGGTAATGTCGTTATTCTGGGCAGGGGAAGTCAGTATATTCTGGATGATCACCCTGATGCCTTCCATATTTTTATGATTGATGAATTCGAAAACCGGGTCAAATTTATGATGGAACATCATAATATGATGGAAGGGCCCGCTACTCAGCTTGTGAAAAATGAAGATAAACGACGGAAACAACTGTACCAGAATTTGATGAAAAAGGATTTCAATGACCCTGCACTCTACCATTTAGTGCTGAATATGGGGAAGATTGACCTGCAAAACGCCTTAAAAATTGTACATACCATGGTCGCCAATAAAACCTTTCCGAAAGAGTCGTTTGTCACGAGCGAAAAATCCGATATCCGAGTTCTACTCGTTGATGATGAAGAAACCCTTGTTGAATATGTCTCAAAACGCCTTTTGAGGGAAGGATACTCGGTGAAGGCTACTTTTTCAGGCGAGGAAGCCATTGAGGCGGCCGATAGTGATGATTTTGATGTGGCCGTTGTGGACCTCAAAATGCCGGGCATGGACGGCGTCAAGACCCAGAAGAGACTGAAGCAGATCCAGCCTTTTCTCCAGAGCATCATCCTGACCGGACACGGAACCATCGATTCGGCCCTGGAAAGCGGCCGGGAACATGCCTTTAAATATTTGCTTAAGCCCATTGAATACGAGAATCTGCTGGAGACCATCAATGAGGCCTATGAGACAAAAATGGAGTTGCAAAATGCTAAATTCAGAGAAGAAGTGGAAGAAATCTACCGCTCAGGTCTCGGGGCCAGGGGTATCAAAAAGTCCATGAACAAACTGCGCGAGATTTATGGAATCGAGTGAGACACTCCAGACAAAACTGAAAAAAGCAACCCAGGCCCTCTCTGAGCAAAAGGAGGCGCTTCACCGGACCCGGGACTATCTGGAAAATGTTCTGGAAAATTCAAGGGACATGATTTTCAGGGTGGATTCGGATGATGTGCTGGTTTCTTTCAGCAAAGGGGGAGAATCGGTGCTGGGTTATGCCTTGGATGACCTGTCCGGCCTGAAAATGAAAGATCTGGCTGAGGATCCCCATGATTTTGAGAACCTGGTGACTCAATGCCTGAAAAAGAAGGAAGCTGTCCGTGAAGAAATCTCTTTTCGGCACAAAACCGGCCGCATCGTCTATTGTCGAATGGTTCTGTCGCCTTTGACCAACATCCGTGGAGAGGTCATCGGCCTGGTGGGTTTGTGCCGGGACATAACCGCCTGGGAAAAATTCAAGGAAGACCTCATCCGGGTGGACCGCCTGGCTGAAGTGGGGCGTATCGCTTCCGGAATCGTTCATGAACTTAACAATCCCGTGGCTGTGATCGGTGAGATTTCCGGCTGGGTCGGGTCGGTGGCGAGCGATGCGGAAGGACTGAATGAGGAAGACCGTGAAGAAATCAAAACCTCGGTTCGGCATATCGGCGAACAGACCAAACGGTGCCGGAATATTACCCATCAGCTGTTGAGTTTTGTCCGTGAATCAAAACTGGCCACTTCAAGCCTGGATGCGCACGAACTTCTGAAAGAGACGGTCAATCTGTTGACCCCTGAATTGAAGTTCACGGATGTTGAAATTGTATTTAATTTCATGGAAGGTCCTGTTTTTATCAATTCTGATAAGCAGTTGCTGGAACAGGTTTTTGTGAATTTCATATCCAATGCTGTTTATGCCGTGAAGGAAAAGGGGGGGAAGAGGGGCCGGATTACACTGGAAACGTTTTTGGACGACTCCGGGGATTCCACTATGGTGGAAATCAACATTTCCGACACGGGTGTCGGCATTTCCAGAAAAGATCAGAAAAACATCTACGAATATTTTTATACCACCAAACCACCCGGCAAGGGGACGGGCCTGGGCCTTCCCATCAGCCGCAACATCATCAAGAATTTAGGGGGGAGCCTTTCGTTTGAAAGTGAACCGGGAGAAGGCACGACTTTTACGGTCCGATTGCCGGTTTCGTAACGCATCACATCAGTTCGACAGCATCGTATTGTTGCCTTGTTAATTTTGGCCGTACTTTAAAAGGAAAGGGGTCATTTTTTGAAGGAACATTTGGCAGAAGTGAAAACTCACCACGGTGTAGACACGTTCGGCGAAAGGCCCGGTAGTTCGTCCGAACACCCCACCCCAAAGCCCATTTTTTCGCGGTTTCTGACGTTCATTGCCCTGGTCTTCCTCTGGGTGATCCTTTCAGGAAAATTTGATCTGTTTCACTTGAGCCTTGGCCTCATTTCCTGCGCCATTGTGAGTGTTTTATCGGGTGATCTTTTGTTCCCCGAATCTAGAACCAGGGGGCTGTTTCAGCATGGGATGCGTGTGATCAGTTATGTCCCATGGCTGCTGTACCAGGTCGTCCTGGCAAATCTTCATGTCTTGTATCTGGTGTTTCATCCCCGAATGATGGATTTGATCGATCCGGAGATTATTCGGTTTGACAGCACGCTCAAAAAGGAGATTTCCCTGGTGACCTTTGCCAACTCCATTACCCTGACCCCGGGTACCATCACGGTGTATGTCTCAGTGAACGGCGCTTTCCAGGTGCATGCCATTGACAAACAATCCGGAGAACCCCTTCCGGGGGAAATGGAAAAAAGGATTGCAAGAGCCTTTGAGGACGAATGATGGCGGATGTTTTTTTGTATGCGGGGCTTTTTTTATGTCTCCTGATGGTCGCTTCACTTTACCGGGCGGTTTTCGGCCCTACGATTCTGGACCGCCTGATCGGCGTCAATGCCATCGGCAGCAAGACCGTTATTCTCCTCCTTTTGATCGGGCTGATTTATGAACGTCTGGATATGTTTTTGGATATTGCCCTGGCTTACGCGCTGCTCAATTTCGTGGCGGTCCTGGCGGCGTCCAGGTATTTCCAGAAACGCAAAGGATTGTATGAGGAGCCGCCTTACAAGTAATAAGTGTACAGGGGGCAGTAGGCAGTTATCAGTGTTTGGAGAGGATGTTGATAATGATTGATGTGATTGTGATACTGCTGATTATTTGCGGGTTGGTATTTTTTACCGGCGGTGCCGTGGGGATCCTTCGCTTCCCGGATTTTTATACCCGGCTGCATCCGGCCGGCAAGATGGATACCCTGGGGTCTTTTCTCATGGTGCTGGCCGTAGCGCTTTTTAACCTGCACGAATTTTCATGGGCGACCGTTCTCACAAGCCTTAAAATACTTCTGATTGTGCTTTTCGTTTTCATCCTGAATCCCACCGCTACCCATGCCATTGTGGATGCCGGATTCCGGGCGGGAATGCGGCCGTGGACGAAAAAAGACAGGGGGAAATAGACCATGATCTGGGAACTGGACCTGGCTATTCTGATCCTGGTAATTGTTGCGGCCATTGGCGCCGTACAGGTGAAAGACCTGCTTGGCTGCGCCATTTTGTTTGGTGCCTATAGCTTTCTCATGTGCCTGCTCTGGGCCATCATGGGGGCGGTGGATGTGGCATTTACCGAGGCATCGGTTGGGGCGGGTGTCAGCTCCGTTTTTTTTGTGGCCGCCGTATTTCGAACCACCCGGAGGACCAAGGATTGAAGGCGATCGGTTTGATCATCGTTGTTCTGACAGGGGGGCTTCTGCTCTACGCTACCCAGGATTTTCCCTCCTGGGGTGATCCCGCATCGCCCGCCAGCACCCATATTGCCACCTACCATCTTACAAAAGCCTTTGAGGAAACTTCCGTTCCCAACGTGGTAACGGCGGTGCTGGCCGATTATCGTAGTTTTGACACCATGTTTGAAACCGGTGTCATCTTTTGCGCGGGCCTGGGATGTTTTGTCCTGTTAAGGCTGTTCAGGAAACGGGACGAAGACAGCTATTATCGCCATGTGGCCACCGGTATCACCCTGCACATCAAGAGCGGCGATATCCCTGACGCCTCCAGCGAGTTTGAACGAATCGACACCCTCTGGACCCCATACGATCTGATTGTAAAAACGGTTTGCAGAATCCTGGCGCCTTTTGTCCAACTCTTTGGGCTCTATGTAATCGCCCATGGGCATCACAGTCCCGGCGGCGGTTTTCAGGGAGGTGTGATTTTAGGAGCCAGCGTCATTCTCATCGCCATCGGTCACGACATGCGTACCGCCATCGGGCGCATCAGTGAAAAGACTGTTCACATCCTCATGGCCGCAGGTGTTCTCCTCTATTCGGGCATTGGCGCCCTGTGCATGATTCTGGGGCAAAATTTTCTGGATTACGCAAGCCTGAGCAGGATCCTGTTCACCAATGAAATTGAAGCCCGTTCATTGGGCATACTCGGCGTTGAAGTCGGCGTGGGTATTACGGTAATGGCGGTCATGATTTCCATCTATAACAATTTGAGTTCGGAAGGTAGGCAGGACGAGGGATTATAGAAGATGAGCGACCTGGTTGTGGCCCTTGTGGGAAAATACAATTACTGGCTGTGTGTTATTTTAATGATGATTGGCCTTTACGCCATGATTGCCAAGAACAACCTCATTAAGAAGCTGGTGGGGATGAATATTTTTCAAACCTCCATTATTCTTTTTTATGTGTCCATCGGGTGTAAAAAAGGGGCGACAATTCCCATTTTGCATCACGGCGCCGGTCATCACGGGGTGGATCCCACCCACTACATCAATCCACTGCCCCATGTGCTGATGCTGACGGCCATTGTGGTTTCCGTATCCACCTTCGGGGTGGCCCTGGCCCTGGCCATTAAGGTCTACCGGAAGCACAAAACCCTTGAAGAAGATGAAATACTCATGCAGTTGAGGTCAGAATGATCGATCACTATCCCGCACTGATTGTTATCCTACCGTTTTTGTTTGCCTTTGTGGTCAGCGGGGCGGCCTGGGTTAAGAAGTCCCTATGTTTTCCCCTGACCGTTGTGGGAATGGGGCTTTCGGCCTGGTTTTCGGTGTGTCTGTTGGTCCGGGTGGCCACAACCGGCGTGATGAAATACCGGATGGGTGGCTGGGAAACCCCGTGGGGAATCGGCTATCATGTGGATTATCTAAACGGTCTGGTGGTGTCGGTGGTCACGGTCCTAGCGTTTATCAACCTGATCGCCACCCGGAAAAATGTGGCCGATGAGACGCCCGAGAAAGCGGGGGCTTTCTACAGTCTGTATCTGCTTTTCATCGTGGGGCTCACGGGTATTCTGCTCACCGGAGACCTGTTCAATCTTTATGTACTCCTGGAGGTTGCGTCCCTCACCAGTTATGCCCTTATCGGCATGGGAAAAGGGCGCGCGTCCATTTCCGCTCTGAATTATCTCTTTGTGGGCACCGTGGGGGGATGTTTCTACCTGCTGGGGGTGGGCTACCTGTATATCATGACCGGATCGCTCAACATGGTGGATGTGGCGACCCTGCTGCCCCAAATGTTTCACAGCAGTGCCATTGTCATGGCCTTCATCTTCTGTATGGTGGGGGTGGGTATCAAAATGGCATTTTTTCCCCTGCACATGTGGCTACCCAATGCTTACGGTTTCGCGCCTACGGCCGCCGGAAGTCTGATTGCCCCCCTCATGACCAAGGTGATGGTCTATGTGCTCATCCGGCTCATGCTTACCGTCTTCTCGGTTGATTTTGCCTTTGTAATCCTGAAAATGGGAGATCCAATGGTGTGGCTGTCGAGCCTGGCCATTGTGGCGGGCGCCGTGTTTGCCCTGGCCCAGAAAAACCTGAAACGGATGTTCTG
>JABGPV010000188.1 GCA_018644785.1 Deltaproteobacteria bacterium
ACCAGAAAATCAATGGGTTTAAGATTCCCTTCCTTGATTTGAGACACCACTTTGGGGTTTTCGTTCATCACGTCATCCAGAAAAGCTTCCAACTGGTCTTCATCCTGAATGGGCTTCAGTCCCTTTTTTTGGATGATCGCTTCCGGTTCTTCCCCGGATTTAAACATGTCTTCCAGAATTTCTCTGCCGATTCCGGGCGTCACCTTGCCCCGGCTTACGAGATTGACCAATTCCGCGCAGTCCCTCGGCTCGATGGGGCATTCTGCAATGACAGAGGATGCCTCCTTGAGAAGCCTGAAAAGCTCCTTGATAATCCAGTGGCTCAGTTTTCTGGGATCGTCCGAATGGGAAACGCAGGCGGTGAAATAGTCCGAGACGGCCCTTTCCTTGGTCAGGATCAGCGCATCGTCCCTGGGAATGGCATATTCATCCATAATTCGCTTGACCCTCTGGTGGGGGAGTTCGGGCAATGCACTTTTAATGTCGGTGATAAACTTCTCTTCGAGGTTTACCTCCAGCAGGTCGGGATCCGGAAAATAACGGTAATCGGGGGCGTCTTCCTTGCTCCGCATGGGACGGGTGATGCGCTTTATTTCATCAAAGAGAAGCGTTTTTTGTTCAATGGTGCCGCCGGATTCCAGGATTTCCGCCTGCCGCTTCATTTCGTATTCGAGCGCTTCCATCATGAATCGAAAAGAGGACATGTTTTTGACCTCGGTCCGGTTGTTGAACTCCATGGTCCCTTTGGGGCGAATGGATAGGTTCACATCACACCGAAGCTGCCCCTTTTCCATTTTGCAGTCACTGATGCCGATGTAGCGGAGGATCTGCCGCAATTTTTCCAGGTAAGCCCGGGCTTCCTGAACAGAGCGTAAGGGGTTTCGTTCATGGTCTCCCACAATCTCAAGGAGCGGTACGCTGCTTCGATTGTAGTCCACCAGGCTGTAGTCAGCATCATCAAAAGAATCGGATGAGTGCACCAGTTTTCCGGCATCTTCCTCCAGGTGAATCCGTTTGATGCCGACGGTGTAGGGTTTTCCATCATCACCCATGATTTCAAGATATCCGTTTTCACAAAATGGGAGTTCATACTGTGAGATTTGATATCCTTTGGGTAGATCAGGATAGAAGTAGTTTTTCCGAGCAAACCGCGATCGCCGGTTTATGGTGCAATCAAGGGCCACTCCTGCCCGAATGGCATACTTTACAGCCTTTTTATTGAGAACGGGAAGCGCTCCCGGCTGCCCGGTGCAAACCGGACAGATTTCGGTATTGGGGGGGATATCATAAGCCACCCGGCAATTGCAGAACAGTTTCGTTTCGGTTTTCAGTTCGACGTGTGTTTCAAAGCAAATAACAGCATCATATTCCATGGTTGGGTTTCCTGATTTTTTAATAGCTAACGGCCAGCCGCGGCCAGCTGCTCGTAGGCCGCCCCCACCCGAAGGACCATCTCTTCATCAAAGGGTTTCCCCACGATTTGAAGGCCCACCGGCAGGTCGTCTATTTTACCGCAGGGAAGGCTCATGCCGGGCAGTCCCGCCAGATTAAGCGAAACGGTGTAGATGTCCACCAGGTACATCTGCAGGGGATCGGTCATTTTTTCACCCAGGGCAAAGGGCAAGCACGGCGTGACCGGGGTCATGATGCAGTCCACTTTCTTGAATGCCGCGTCAAAATCCCCTTTGATTAATTTCCGGGCCTTCTGAGCTTTCAGGTAATAGGCATCGTAGTAGCCTGCCGAGAGAACATAAGTCCCCAGCATGATGCGTCGTTTGACCTCCATGCCGAAAGCTTCCGTTCGGGTTTTGTGGTACATTTCCATGCAGTCGGTTATATCCCCCGCATTTCTGAAACCATATTTTACGCCATCAAAACGCGCCAGGTTGCTGCTCGCTTCAGCGGTGGCGATAAGATAGTAGGCGCCGATGGCATAGGGGCTGTGGCTCAGATTGATGGGAACGACGCTGGCCCCGTTTTTTTCGAGAAGCGCAACGGCTTCAAGTACCTTCTCTTTTATTCTTGAGTCCAGCCCTTCTGCAAAAAATTCTTCGGGAATTCCGATTCGAACGCCTTTGATATCCTGAGCGAGGCTTTTCAGATAATCGGGTTTTTCCACATTGGCGGAGGTGGTATCCAGTGGATCATGGCCGGAGATAACATTCAGCATCATGGCGCAGTCCGCCACTGTTTTTCCAATGGCCCCGATTTGGTCCAGTGACGAGGCATAGGCGATCAAACCGTACCGGGAAACCCTGCCATAGGTGGGCTTAATACCGGTGACGCCACAAAAGGCAGACGGTTGACGAATGGATCCCCCTGTGTCTGTTCCCAGGGAGAGGATGCTTTCACCGGAGGAAACCGCTGCCGCGGAACCGCCGCTGGAGCCCCCGGCTACCCGTTCAAGGTCATGGGGGTTTCGGGTGGGGCCCACAATACTGTTTTCCGTGGAAGATCCCATGCCGAATTCATCCATGTTGGTTTTTCCCACCAGGACGGCGCCGGCATCCAGTATATTTCGACAGGCAGTGGCATTATAGGTGGGAACAAAATCCTCAAGAATTCTGGATCCGCAGGTGGTTTTGATGCCTTTTGTGCACAGGAGGTCTTTGACCGCAACGGGAAGGCCGGTCAAAAGGGGAATGTCACCACCCTGCCTGAATTTTGCATCGGCAAGATCGGCTTGTTTGAAAGCGGTTTCCCGGGTTGTGGTGACAAAGGCGTTAATGGATTGTTCCCGCTCATCGATTCTTTTGAAAACCGATTGGGTGATTTCCCGCGCGCTGATTTCCCCCCGTCTCAGCATTCCGGCTAATTCCATTGCGCTTCGGTCGCACAGTTCTATGATTTGAGGTTCCAATATCCTAACCTTCCAGTATTTTTGGTACTTTGTAGTAGTTTTCTTCTCTCATGGGGGCGTTTTCAAGCAAGGGCTCCGTTTCCTTGCGGTCCAGAGGCCGATCATCCCGCCAGACATTGTCTATTTCAAGAACATGGCTCATGGGAGAGACGTGGTCTGTATCCAGATCTTTCAGGGTTTCCACGTAGTTCAGAATGGAATTGAGGTCTTTCTGAAAAAATGTGGTTTCCTGATCTGAAAGTTCCAATCGTGCCAGTTTGGCCACGTGATTGACCTCTTCTCTGGATATCATTTCAGATTTTGAGTTTTTTGCCGTGGCCGTACGGTCACGGGCGGATGTCTGCACATCTTTCACAGATTCCACGGGAGCGTTTCCCGAAGGAATGTTCAGCCCCAATTCCTCAAGTTGAGCACCATCAGCCATGGACGGGGCCTCAGTCAGGGGACAGAAGGCCCTCCGGTTTTTGGGGAATGCAATGACATCCCGTATGGAAGGTGTTCTCAGTATCATGGCAATGACACGGTCCAGACCCAGGGCCAGACCCGCGTGAGGGGGGGTGCCGTATTCCAGCGCTTTCAGGAAGAAACCGAATTTGGCTGTTGCCTCTTCCCGGCTCAGGCCCAGGGCCTGAAAGATCATTTTTTGAACATCCATCCTGTGAATACGGATGCTGCCGCCTCCCAGTTCCTCGCCGTTCATGACCAGGTCATAGGCCCTTGAGTTGAGGGCTTGGAGCGCATCCAGATCGTCGGGATCAAAATCCACCCGGTCGGGCATGGTAAAGGGGTGATGCTGGGAGCTGATCTGACCATCCTTCAATTCAAAGAGCGGGAAATCAGTGACCCACAAGGGTCGCCAGTGATTTTTGGGGATCAGCTTCAGTCTCTCGGCCACATGGATGCGAAGTCTGCCCAGCACTTTATTCACCAGGTCAGTGGACTCATCCGCGATCATCATGAGAACGTCTCCATCTTTCGCCTCGAAACGTTTCAACAACCCCTCCTGTTCCTTGGGGCTGAAAAACTGGACAATATTGGACTGAAGTTTTCCGTCGACTACCCGCATCCAGGTCAACCCTCTGGCGCCGAATTGCGGCACAATCGTTTTCGCGTAATCGTTTTGCAGAATGTTCTTGCTGAGGGCGCCGCCCTGGTCTTTGACGGAGAACCCCCTGATTTGACCGCCTTTGTCGATGATTTGCCGGAATATGGAATATTTTGTATCCTGAAAAATATCAGTGGTATCCTCAAAGGTCATGCCAAAACGCAGGTCGGGCCGGTCTGTTCCATAACGGTCCATTGCCGTTTTGTAGGTCATTCTGGGAAAGGGTCTCGGAAGTGCTACGCCTCCGATGGCAAACATTTTAGCCGTTAATTCTTCAATGGTTTCATAGATGAATTCCTCATCAATGAACGAAGCCTCCAGGTCCAGCTGGGTAAACTCCGGCTGCCGGTTGGGTCTTAAGTCTTCATCTCGAAAGCATCTTGCGATCTGAAAATACCGGTCCATGCCGCCGATCATGAGGATCTGCTTGAATAGCTGCGGCGATTGGGGGAGGGCATAGAATTTCCCGTGATGAACCCGGCTGGGAACCAGGTAGTCCCTGGCGCCCTCAGGTGTGCTTCGGGTCAGAAAGGGCGTTTCAACTTCAATGAAGTTTAAGGTATCCAGGAAATCTCGAATGCATTTGATGATCTGATATCGTTTGAGAAAGACGTCCTGCACAGAAGGTCGTCGAAGGTCCAGGTATCGGTATCTAAGCCTTATTTCTTCATCCACATTTTCAGGGCCGGCCTGGATCTCCTCACCAAATACCATGGCTTTTTCACTAATCTGAAAAGGCAGGGTCTTCGATTTTGATAATAGCTTCAAGCCGGTTGCCAGGACTTCAATTCTTCCCGTCTTGAGGGTCGGGTTTTGAGCGGCTTTATCCCTTAAAGTCACCCGGCCTCGAACTTCAACGACATACTCTTCCCGTATCAAAGAGGCTGTTTCATAGCTGGCCTTGTCTTTTTTCGGATCAAAAACCACCTGAACGATACCGCGTACGTCCCTCAGGTGAAAAAAAAGAATGTTTCCATGGTCGCGTATGGCATCAACCCAGCCCATGAGCAGCACTGACTTTCCTGCATCGGAATCGGTCAATGCGCCGCAATATGTCCTTTCTTTCCAAGTCATCAAAATCCCCTGGCTGTTTCCACCCACTTATTCATGCAGGCTTGTTGTGCTGGAATCATAATTTGTAAGGAAGATCCTTGAATTAAACGAATAAAATCCATCTTTATAGTTTAGATGTTTTTTTTAGTCAACCGTGGGTCAATTCTTTTTTTGAATGATTGCACCATGGGAATCAGAATGATACGTTGCAATTTGAGAATTTGTAACTGTAAACGGTTAAATTGTTTCCCCATGCATATCATCAATACCATCATTCCCATTTTTGTACTCATTGTCCTGGGCTGGTTTGCCGGAACACGTGGTTTTTTGCCTGCCTCATTTATGGGGCCGGCAAACCGGCTGGTCTTCTATCTGGCAATTCCGGCCATGATATTTCGGGCCCTGTCCAAAACTGACTTTCATGCAGAATTTGATCTTCCGGTTGTGGTGGGGACCCTGTTGGCGCTGGTTATTGTCTTTGCTGTGGCGTGGGGCGTCTGTTCCATACTTCATTTGAAGCGCGGACAGCGGGGAACGTTTATCCATACCACATTTCACGGCAATCTGGGCTATATCGGTTTTGCGGTAGCCTACTATTTTCTGGGGGCTCAGGGGCTTGCCCGGGCCAGTATTATTGCCTCTTTTGTGATACTGGTCCAGAATTTTCTGGCGGTCCTGGTGCTTCAGGTCTACTCAAGCGACGTTCGAAGTCATTTTCAGGGCCTGCGGACCATGGGCCGGACCATTCTCGGGAATCCGGTGATCCTTTCTGCTGTTGCGGGAATGTTATTTTCCATTTTTGTTATCCCCGTTCCCCTGGTTATCGGTAGGAGTCTGGATATATTGAGCAGCCTTGCCCTTCCCCTGGCGCTGCTGATTATCGGCGGGTCCATTTCCTTTTCATTCATGCGATCCAAAATGGGGTTTATTCTTCTGGCATGCATGTTGAAATTGATTGCTCTTCCCGCTACCGGTCTGATAATATTCAAACTCCTAAATCTTGCTTCAGGGGTCTATTTGCCGGGGATCATTCTGTTGGCATCCCCCACCGCAACGGTAACCTATGTGATGGCCAAGGAAATGAGGGGGGATCCTGATTTTGCCAATGCGGCCATTTCCCTCAGTACCATTCTTTCAGCAGGAACGTTCATGTTCTGGTTGGCTTCTGTTCCCTGATGTTGTTTTTGAAGTGCCTTTTTAAATATGCCTGTCAATTCTAGAGGAATTGACGCAGTTCTGAACTTCATGGTAGGACTAAAAGAGTGACCCCCTAAAACCTTTTGATAAGGAGAAATCAATGGCAAATGGAAGATCTTTTTGGATTCTGGTTTTGTTAACGCTGGGCCTGTCCGGATGTACCGGGGGTGGTTACAATCGATACGCGGACGATTTCTACAATCAAGGTATTGCCTGGTACCAGAAAGGGGAATATGATCGGGCCATAAATGATTTCACAAAAGTTATGGAAATGGCGCCCGAGGGCATGGACAATTATGTGGTGTATTATAATCGAGGTTTGGCCTACTACAAGCTTCGGGATTACGATCGGGCCATCCTGGATTTTGATACGGCACTACAGCTCGTGGCGGGCCGGACACCCATGGGCAAATATATACCCCAGATTTACGATTCCAGCATGGAAGTCCCGGCACCCACACCGAAATTGGAATACGGGGTGTTCAATCTTTACAAAGCGCGAGGAGATGCGTGGTTTTACAAAAAGGGCTATGCCGAGGCCATCAGTGACTATGATAGTGCCCTTAAATATGGAGAACAGCGTAAAGAGCTGCCGACGATTTATAACAGCCTGGCCTGGTCCAAATTCCAAATCGGGGCATATAGGGAAGCGATCAATAACTTTTCCATTGCCCTCGATATCAGGCCTCGTTCGGCGAAAGATTACTACGGGAGAGCGAGCGCCTGGGCTGAAATCGGGGACATGAACATGGCGCTGCGTGATGCGCTCGTGGCCCATGATTTCAATCCGAATAGCCAGAAATATGATGATCTTGTCTTTGAATTGAAACAGCAGATGAAAAGATAAGGGAGACCGCTGCCTTTAACCATGGAAAGGAGGGCTTATCATGAAAATCCATATCAAAACCATTGTTTGCACCACCGATTTTTCAGATTTTTCAAACCGTGCCGTCCCTTTTGGCGTTGCCCTGGCCAAGGAGTTCGGCGCCAAACTGTATTTATGCCATGTCATTGACTTGTCATCGGTTGCCATGTATGGCGAGGGGTTTTCGGACCCGTTGATGTTGGAATCCAAAATCAGGGAATATGCGCACGAGCACCTGCAGGATTTGATCGGCGATACAGATATTGACTGGGAATCACTGACATCGGTCGGGCATACGGCTGATGAAATTGCACAGATCGCCAAAGAAAAGGGAGCAGATCTGGTGGTGTCCGCCACCCACGGCCGATCCGGGTTGAAGCGGTTGATTCTGGGATCGGTGACGGAGCGTTTAATGCGGACACTCCCCTGCCCCATGTATATTGTGCGCAGTCTGGAAAGGGAGCCGGCGGCCGCTGTGACGGCTGAGGTGAGACTCAGGAGAATCCTGGTGGGGTGCGATTTTTCCGCCGATTCGGATCTCGCCATACAGTATGGGATCAGCCTGGCCCAGGAGTTTCAAACGGAATTATATCTGGCCCATGTGCTTGAACCGACCGTTTATAAGGACATGCTGACCCAACAGGCGGGTTCGGCCGATTCGGATCGGGAAGGGTTGCGGGAGAAACTGACCCAGAAACTGAATGGTATGGTGCCGGAAGAGGCAAAACAGTGGTGCACACCGGAAACATTGCTGCTGGCGGGGCACCCTTCCGATGAGCTTATAAAATACGCCGTGGTGCATGAAGTGGACTTGATTGTTCTGGGTGTTCGGGGGCACAGTGTGATGGAGTCACTTTTGGTGGGTTCAACCACGGACCGTGTTGTGCGGCAGGCGCCCTGTCCGGTGTTATCGGTACGCCCGAAAGGGTAATAGAGTTTACAGTTACCGGTTTACGGTAAAAAATGGGGATCGAGCAGAAAATACGCCCGACCCCCATTTTTGTTCCAGATTAATGATTTAAAACGTCCGAACCGGTTTTACGGCATGGGCGTCAGTTCAACCCGCCTGTTCAGTGCACGTCCTTCGTCCGTATCGTTGGTGGCGACGGGACGTGAAAAGCCAAAGCCCCTGGCATTCAATCTGCTCTGGGCCACGCCTTTGTTGATCAGATATTGCATAACGGCATTTGCTCGCCGCAGGGAGAGCCCCATGTTGTATTTCGCGGTGCCGATATTATCGGTATTTCCCTGAACCTCCACTTTGATGGAGGGATTCATCTCAAATACCTTGGCCGCATCATCCAGGAATCGGTAGTATTGGGGTTTGATGTTGGATTTGTCAAAGTCAAACAGCACATCTCCCAGCACCCAGCATCCGAATTTGTTGACCCTGGCGCCTTTAGGTGTTCCCGGGCATTTGTCCAGTTCGGCGCAAACGAGGTCGCCGTCATCATCCACACAGATCACTTCCACGACTTCCGGCGCTTTCTGCAGGAAGACATTCGCTACGAAATCGGCCATGCCTTTGCCGGAGGCGATATCATCGCCCTTCACCATGAATCCGCATCCGCTGTCAGCCGCAACCTGAGCCAGAAACTTGGCGGCTTCCTTGTCGGCACCGATCTGCACGGGATAGATGCAGATCCTGTCGCCGAACTGGCTTTTGAGGTTCATGACGGATTTCTTGACCGCGGCATAGTTCATGACTTCTTTGTTGGCGTCCGTAAAAATGACCACTGCAATGTTGCCCTGAGCGGATTTGAAATCCTGGGCTGTGGCATCCAGAGCCAGGTTCAAGGGGCTGTCGCCGTTGCTGAAGCCGACTTGGTTCAGACCCGCGTCCAGTGCGGCTGCGTTTTGGGTGGCCGGACCCCAAAGAAGATCGGTTCCCGCCGGTTGTACATTTGCTTTTTTGCCGAACATCCTGAGTGCGCCCGTGAGGTTCGCATTGGGAACCGTGTGGTTAAAAGCGCTGGCCAAGTCTCTGGCGCAATCCAGTTTTTGTTTCCCTTTGTATTTTTCGCCCATGGACCCGGATTTATCAAGGATGACCGCAAAATTATTGGCCTTGAGCACATAGTCTCCGCTGGTCAACATAGGGTTCAGGTCAACTGCATTAAACGGGGCCAACGGCTTTGTAGTGGCACAGGCGGCCAGCAGCAAAGCCAGTAGTCCAAACAAAAGAACTGTCCAAAAGCTGTTTCTTTTCATCATTCTTCCTCCTTAGAATTTTTGAGCAAAGAGCCCTATTTATGGTTCGACCGCCTATTATTACGAGCAATAGTACGGCTACGTCCTTGGATATTTGAGCAGGAAAAATACCAATAGTTTCTATTTTGCCTGATTATCACACCATAGGTCAACGTGTTTTTGCAAAAAAATAAAAAAAAATGGTTAAACAAGACCAAATAAATGCCTCAGTGGTTGGATTTCATGGTCCAAAATGCCTGTGGGTTCACTATGAAAAAATATAATCGGTTAGAGTCCTAATCAGGTTTGACCATTTGTCGGCAATGGGTCTCCTTTGAAAAACAGATGAGAATGAGCGACACGAAGGACCATGCCAGCATCAGAACAAAGGCGGATTGATAGGCTCCGAGCTCATAGATCCTCACTCCCGATTCAAGAGACCCGTTCCAGTTTTTATCCAGGAGCCATCCCATGGCAGGTTGAAGGATCATGGGACCGGACATGACACCCATGTTGACAACACCGGATACAGTCCCCGAAAGGGATAAGGGAACCGATTCTTTGGCAAATGCAAAACTCAAAATCATGACGCCCGAGGCGATTCCCTCTATCATGATGAGCAGGGTCAGAAGCCAAATGGGAAGATTTTGCATGAACAGGATCAGATACCAGCAGGCACATGCCACAAAAGCACCCCCG
>JABGPV010000189.1 GCA_018644785.1 Deltaproteobacteria bacterium
GGATAGCTTACTATCCCTGAGAGGATGTTGTTCAAGTCGTGGGAAACACCGCCTGCCATAAGACCCATGGCTTCCATTTTTTCAGCACGTTGGAGCTTGGATTCCAATTCAGCTTTTTCTTCCTCAGCCAGTTTGCGATGGGTTGTATCGGCAGATACGACCGTTATGTAATCAATTCTTCTATCATCATCCAAAACGGGTAAGAGCGTCGAATCAAGCCATACTTCATTTCCTTCAATATCCTTGGCCAATGCCTCCATGGCGATCGCGTCGCCTGTCTCTTTTACTTTCTTTAACTTTTCTGTCATTTCATTTCGGAACGCTGCAGGAAAAAACTCAAATGGATACGGTTTTCCATAAACATCAGCATTGCCATCAAGTTGCAGCATTTTATACCCATTTGCACTCATGTATGTCAGGTTAAAATCAAGATCCACGATTTTGTGACAAACTGGCGAGTGGTCGACCAACGCTTGATTTCTCCTCTCAACGTCCCGCAGCGCCTCCTCGGCCTGCTTTCGCTCCTTGACCTCATTATCCAATCTATCGCGAGAAGTTGTAATTTTTTTCAAATTCTTTATCATTTGCTCAAAAGATCTGGCCAAATTACCAATTTCGTCATTGGCGCTTGTGTCGATGGAAGCATCTAAGTCTCCTCCGGAAATCAGCTCCGCAGAGCCTTCCAATCTTGATAAAGGCCTAAATATATATCGTCTTGTGATGAAAAAAATTGTAATGGAAATGGCAGCAGCAATGACGGCTAATAAGAAAATCGAAATGACACTATTTATAATGATGGACTTCTGTATACGCTGTCTGCTTAGGGCGAGTTGAATTCTCCCAACCGGCTGCCCCTCATATGTAATGTCAATTTCTTTAACAATGAAACCGGGGGATTTTCTAAACCAGACAAAATCCTTCTGGGGAAAACCGGGACGCAACTTCTCCTTAACCACTGCCCCTGCTACCAACACCTTTGCAAAAACCAGATCATCCTCCAAAAAGATAGAATCAATGAAATCGTTCACATATACGTGATTAAACTGCCAGAGAGCACTGGGCAAACTCGATTTGGCCAGGTTGGAAGCATCTTCCAACCGCTTTTCCAGCTTGGCCTCAATTGTACCGGTATAGTACAATATGATTGCGATAGAAAAGAGCAGCAAGATACCGGTTACAACAGCAATGAGCGTATATGTAAATCGGTGCCTGATACTATTGCCAGAGGTAAGCTTTCTGGAACTCATCGGGGGCTCCTATGGGGTAATTGTCAGGATTTGTTCCTTAAAGGCTTTTCGTGTTTGCTTCATCCTTCTGATTGTAATTTTCATCTCCCATGGTTCTTTCGCAAAAGGGTTTCAAGCAAAGAAACATTTTATAATAAATGATTTTCCGAACAAAAAACACCCATTCAATATATTAGAAAAGTTGATTGTATAATTCTTTGAGTTTTTTTTGGTCCTCTTCGCCATACCATCTCAGAAGGGGCTCAAGGTATTCCTCTTTCTTGCGATCACGCAACAGAATTTTATTTACCTTGTCGATGACCTTTCGCCCCCAATCTGTTTTCGGGCATCCCACTCGCACCAGAACGTACGGGATGTTCTCCGTCTCTTTTATGTTTAAGCCGGTAACCATACCACTACTGGAAAGATTTTTTTCAAAAAAAGCCATTATAGACGGGTATTCTATTACATAGTCGACTCGCCCGGAAAAAAGCATCTTGATCAGACTGACATAATTCGGCAGATTGATGACGTTTTTCTTATTCAGATGGTTTCCTATGATGGCATTCAACTTCTTCGGGTAGCGCCCGTAGCTCACACCTGCCTTTAATCTTTTGTCGTTTAGGATTTCATTCAAGGATATGGATTTTTCCTGGTCCAGTTCACCGATTTTGTCCCGCCTGATATAAATACGTTGAGGCAGAACTATCATGTCCGCTTCCGAAACGGCCCAATAGTCACGGGGCAGAATGGATACAGAACAGATATTTTTTCCAGCTTTTACCTCGGTTCTCAAACGCTTAGAGTTCATCTTCTTTGTAGAATGCGCATATTCCGGCATACGATCTTTCAAAAAGGAAATGACTGCATCACCCATGCCCTGTTCTTTGTATGGACCGTCTAATATATATGCAGGTGGCCAATCACTGACTCTCCAGATGATTTCATCTTCTGCAAATAAAGGTGTGCAGAAAACGAAAAGAGTCATAAATATAAACCCAAATATATAGTTGAAACAAAGATATGAACACGCTCTCATTGGGTGATCTCCTTGTTTATTGGATAATGAGGACATTCTCCCAGTGAAATGTCAGAAAAGATTTTATGTCAAAGAAAAACGGCTTTTAGAAAGTTCATTTGGGTTGACGATTTTGGCCTTGAAAAATGAAACAATATGGCCTAGATTCCTACGTCATCTGTCAAGACCCCCCGCAGAACCTTTTCGTGCATTAATCTTGAACCCTGCCACCACCCATTTCGTTCAAGACTAGCAGATGTAACCTTAACCCTGAACGTTCAGCGGATAATATTATTTCACCACCCGGCTGCGCAAGCATTATTTTGGATGCGTCGCTGTATCTGATGCCTTGTTAGGTGGCGGTGGCACGAAAAGATGGAAATCCGCCTGGGGGGATCTTGCTTCGCGTGACGAGCGACCAGGAACCCGGCGTCAGACCGTTGGGTTCAAAAGGAGACCGTCCCGGGGAAACATCAAACCCGTCTTCAAGATTACGTCGCCGAAAAATGCGATGAAAACAAAAATGACCCGCGAAAGATTCTGAAGCATCATGAAAAAGTTACGAGAAAGCCTCCGTCAATCCACCCCAATTTCATCGGAACAAGCATCATGGACAAGGTGTCATATTGCAGTAATCACAGTCTGACCAAGAACCAATGTACGGTTAGATATCGCGGGTCGCAAGGATTACGCGTATCCCATGCTTACGTCTTACCTGACATCCTTTTTAGCATTTTCAATCCATAGAGGCACCGGAGCCTTTCCGCCTGCAATATTTTTAGTTTTTCGTGTTTGAATTACTGTAGTGTTTTAATTTCTCCTTGGGGTTTTGTCTTTGATAACGCTATCATGTTTTCTTCTCCAACGCTTACCATAATCGACGCGTGCGTTATTCAAGGAAATAATCGGCTAAACGTTTAGATTACAGTTCTTAATTGAAAGGAGATCTTCATGAAATCAGCCCTGACGCCCAAACCCTCAGAAGAATTGTACAACCTCCTCAAATCGACTGCGGATATTTTCAATTCAAAGTCCGAACTCCAGGACGCGATGAAGGGCTCCCAGGGTTGGATCAACGCCACCATCGGATTCAAGACTGCCGACAACAAAATGGGGTCGGCGGTGGTCATAAAAGATGGGCATATAACGGCAAAGGACCATATCCCCGAGGATGTGGATGCCTGCCTGATTTTTCGCGAGGAGAAAGATTTTACGGATTACCAGAAAGCCGGCAAGGATGATGCCTCCTTGATGATCCTGAAGGGCCGAATGTGGATTGAAGGCACCATCGCCTTGTACAACTACTGCGACTACCTTGTGAACCTTCTTTACCTGGATGAGGCCAGAGCAGCGACCCGGGAAATCATAAGGTCGCACCAGATCGAAAAGCTCCGCATCGCGGACGGCGCCGACACCAGCGGACGGGATGGAAATGTTCGGCGCAGAGCCGAAGTCCTTCGGGGAGAAAAGGTTGACCCGGGGGTCAAATGGTTAAAGGATCCCTACCTCTCCGAGTATACGCTTGATGATTTTGCTCGGGTCAAAGGTTTCCGCAAGGAACGCTTCGACACGAAAGCGGAGGTCAGCGCTGAGCATGGGAAGCTTTTAACCGATTTCTTCCTGGAAAACGGCTACGAGAAAAAAAAGGACGGGAAGCCGTGGGACCCGTGCCTGCGGAAAGCGGAAAGTTTCTATCACCTCATGGCCAACCGGAAAGCCCTCATTCGTGAGGGGGATCTTTTGGCCGGCACCTACACGCCCAATCCCATATTCGGACTTGTAAACCAACCCTACACTTTCGGCTGGCAGGTATGGGGGGAGCTCAGGACCCATACGTTTCGTGAACTGGACTCCTACATTTCCACGGAAGAAACCATTGAGACCTTGCACAAGCATGTCATGCCATTTTACGCCAGGCGAAATATTCAAGACTACTGGAAAACCATGTTCGACACGCCTTTGGCCTCCCGCATTCACGAGCGTTACTTCTCCATTTTTTATTACGGCACCGTCTCCCACGCCACCATGACCCCCGGACATGAGAAATACCTGCAGCTGGGTCTGAACGGCATGCGGGATTTGATCGACCGGGAACTGGCCCGAGACAAGGAAGCCGATGAAGAGAAAAAAAATACCCTCAAAGCCATGCGGATCAGTATGGACGCCGTATCGGCCTATAGCCGGAACCTGGCAGAACAGGTTCTAAAGGAGGCGGAAGCCGCATCGGATCCCGTGCGAAAAACCGAGCTGGAAGAAATTCACCGGATTCTGCTCCGGGTGCCGGACAAGCCGGCCGAAACCCTGCATGAAGCAATCCAGGCCATGTGGATCATTCAGGTAGCCCTGGGACTGGAAAGCACGGACGAAGGCCCCCACCTGGGAAGGCTGGACCAACTCCTCCAGCCCTATTTTGACAGTGACATGAAAAAGCTCAAGACCGAGGAAGAACGAAAGGCCTATGTCACCCGCGCAGTGGAGCTGATCGGGTGCCTGTACATGCGCCTGTCCAGCCACTACATCATCACCATGGAAATTGTCTCATGGATGAACTCAGGGGGCCCCCCGTCCACGGTGATCGTCGTGGGCGGCGTGACCCGAGAGGGACATGACGCCGTCAACGACATGACCTACATCATTCTCAAAGTAACCGCCATGCTGGCCCTGAACGATCCCAACATGCACGCCCGCGTCATGACGGGCGTCAACAGTGAAACCTATCTTAAACGGGTGTGCGAGGTGAACTATATCACCGGTGCCACCCCCTGCATCCATAACGATGCCGCCATGATCGAGTCATTGAGCAAGGTGAATCCGGAATGGGCCATTGAAGACATCAGGGACTGGACGGCCAACGGTTGCGTGGAACCCTGTATTCCGGGCATGCACTTCCCCACCACCGGGAGCGTGGAATTCAATCTGATGGCGCCCCTGGAGATGGCATTGAACAATGGCACGCACCCCCTTCTGGAATGGGATCTGGGCCCCAGGACAGGAAGCGTCGAAAAAGGAGATTTCAAGACCTTTGAGGACTTTTTTGACGCCTTCAAAGAGCAACACGCTTTCTTGTGCGGCCAGGGGGTGATCGGAAACAACCAGATCGAGCAGGTTCACCAGCAGCATATGCCGTCGCCCCTCATGTCGTCTCTGGTGGACGACTGTATCAGCGAGGGTCGCGGCGTAACCCGAGGCGGCGCCCGATACAACACCAGCGGCATTACCTCCATCGGGCTTACGGATGTGACGGATTCCCTGTCGGCCATCAAAAGAATGGTCTTCGATGAAAAAAAGATCTCCTTCAAGGAGTTCAAGGAAGCCCTTCATTACAACTTCGAGGGGCACACCGGCCTTCGTGCGTGGATTCAGAACCACGTCCCCAAGTTCGGGTCCGGCGATCCCGATGCCTTTGCCATGGTGGACCGGGTCACCCGCATGGTGGCCGATTTTGCCCACAGCCAGAAAACCATCAGGGGCGGGCACTATACATCCGGATGGTGGTCCATGAATTACCATGCCGTTTACGGCCGGGTATCAGGCGCCTCCCCCTCGGGCCGGCTGGCCGGCGAGGCATTCACCCCGGGTCTCACGCCCCAGCCCTCAGCGTCCAACAACATTATGGACAACCTGCTGGATGTGGCAAAGCTTGCGCCGGAGACGCTGGATAACAACATCGCCTTCAATATCCGGGTCGTTCCTTCCCCCAAGGACACCCATGAGCAAACCATCGCCCGAATGGCCCAGACCCTTCAAACCTTCTTCGAGCAGGGGGGCATGCAGGTTCAGTTCATCATGTTGAATACAGACACCCTGAAAGACGCCATGGCCCATCCGGAATACTATCCGGATCTCCTGGTGCGCATTTCCGGATATTGCGCCTACTTCACCCAATTGCACCGGGATTTGCAGTTGGAGATCATCAGGAGGAACGAATTTGGGCTCGGATAAATCCTTCAAACGGCCTCTCGTCATCGATGTAAAAGGGAATTCCCTTGACGACGGCCCGGGAACCCGCTCGGTCGTTTTCTTCAAGGGCTGCCCGCTGGATTGTTACTGGTGCCAGAACCCGGAAAGCAAGCGGGTGGAAGCCGAACTCCTTTTCGACGGGGAAAAATGCGTTGGCAGCGGAGAATGCGTCAAGGCCTGTCCGGAAGAGGCGATTGAACCGGGGCAGCCATTGCGTGTGAACCGGGACAAGTGTACCCTCTGCTTTCAATGCGTGGACGTTTGCCCTTCCACGGCCCTGGAAAGAGTGGGTCGGGAGATGAGTGTCGAGGACATCGTCAAGAAAGTGACCCCCTATAAACCGTTTTTCAAGAACACCGGCGGCGGTGTTACCCTTTCAGGCGGTGAACCGACCCTGTTCATGGATTTTGCTTCCCGCTTGCTGAAACGCTTGAGGGAAGAAGGGATTCACACGCTGGTGGAGACCTGCGGCCTGTTTAATTTCGAAAGCTTTACCGAAAAGATTCTGCCCCATGTGAATCTGATCTACATGGACATGAAAATTGTGAATTACGAAGGACACAAACGATGGTGCGGCGTCGGCAACGAAAAGATTATTGAAAATTTTTTACGCCTCCATGAAATGTGGCGAAAGGGTGGGGTTGAAATTAAACCCCGAACGCCCTTGATCCCCGGTATCACCGATACGGACGACAGTATGCGGGCCTTAGCCCGGTTTTATAAGGAACACGGCATCACGCAGACAGCCCTCATGAAAAACAACCCCACTTGGTTGAACAAGTTTGAAAAGATCGGACTGAAGACGGATATCGCTAAAGAAAGCCCCATACACGAGTTCTACGATCAGGAGAGGTTTGAATACATCAGGAAAATGTTTGAAGATGAGGGGATTGAGGTGCTCGAATCTTAGGCGGAACTCACCTGACAATCGAATGGTTAAATGAAAAAAAGGGAGTATGGATATGTCTGAAATCAATAAACCGGAATATACTGATCCATTAGACTCTAATAATTCTTATTCTGAAAGTGATCCAAATGATACTGGAGTTTATAATGAATGGGACAGATTAAGGGAAGTAATGCTTGGGGACGTACGTGAATCTGTCCTGCCTCAGTACCAGGAGGATTGGGGACGTTATGCCAACTTGAAAGAGTTTATGCCAGGAAATGCAGGCGTTAAGTGGATCGATAGGGATCCTGAAAGCGGACAGAAAATGATCGAGCAGGTGGATAATTTTGAAGAACTTCTGAAATCTTATGGGGTTAAAGTTCATAGACCCAGTTCGATTCCGAAAAGCGTCCGTGATGGTAACAGGTTGTTGGGCGACGGTATGATTTATGCCCGTGATTCTCATCTTGTAGTGGGACATCATATTATTCAGACCAATATGAGAATGACTTTCAGGATAAAGGAGCATTACTGCTGGAGTCCTCTTTTTCAGAAATACTGCGAAAATAATCCAGGGATTCGTTGGATCAATATGCCTGATGTAAAACCTGAGCCTGACGGTAAAACGCCTGCTGAATGGATAGCGGATAGACGCCTGTTTGTTGAAGGGGGAGATACCTTTATCCTTGATAAAGACATCCTTGTGGGGTTTTCTTCTCTGGGGTCAAGTCCTGCAGGTATCGATTGGCTGCAGCGAATACTGGCTGACGACGGATATCGGGTACATAGAGTGCCTCTCAAGGATGAATGGCTTCATCTGGACTGCTGTTTTGCCGTCATAAAAGAAGGTCTTGCCGTCGCCTGTATGGACGCTTTTAAAGAAGGCGTTCCTGACCCTCTTAAAGATTGGGAATTTATAGAAGCTTCACCTGAGGAGTGTCATGTCATGGGTAGTAATACCTTATGCCTTGAACCAGGGAAGGTATTTATAGGTTCTAAGCATGAACGCCTGATTTCTGAAATAGAAAAAAGAGGTTGTGTACCGATCTCCGTTGACTATGATGCTGTGGAATGGAACGGGGGCGGTATTCGATGTACTACGCATCCCCTTGTCAGAAAGAATTGATCAAATTGAAACAGCCCTCTGACCGTTTTGAAGCGGAAGCCAAAATTATGAGTTTCAAACATGATGCTATTCTGTTGGATCTTTGCATGCATGGAATGGATGGTTTTCAGGCGTGCAGGAAAGTCAAGGAAAACCCAACCACTGTGCCATAAAAGCATTGGCTGTCACCGTTCACGACGGCAATGCTAATCGGGGCGGATTATGTGAGCAAAGGCAGATGATTTTTTTAAAAACCGTTGATGCGGCTACGCATATTTTGGTGGTCCAAAAAGTGTGTAATATACTGAAGGCGCGGATGTTGGCTAGACCTGATATATCATATTGATATTACAGTTATTTTTAGCAGTTACACGCCTGAGAGATATAGCAGTTATATTGTGGGCCGAGAACCTGAAACGGCTGATTTTCCCTGTTCTTCTTTGACGGCGAGGCCTATACCAGATACATCAACAATTGGTTACAACTGAGAGATGTAGCCTGGAATGGTTCCGGGGTGGGTCAAGATTCAACTATGATATCTGGTGAAGAACAGGAGATTTGAAGGGTTGCTGCTGCCAGCTATCTTATGATTACAGGCTTCCGAGAAGGAGCGGCAGGAGGAAACCGAGGAAAAACATTGCTGTTATAAAAGGGGTATCCTCCATCTCATGTGCTTCAACAAGTAACTCCTCCGTAACGAGGTAAAGCAGAGCTGCTACCCCGAATCCAAGTATCCCCACGATAAGATTCCCTGAAATCCCAACAATTATGTTGCCAAAGGCTGATCCGCAGAGAAGCACAACACCCAGGACGAATGTCAGACCTATGATTTTTTTCTTTGAAAATCTTTTCTTTAACAGGGAAGGTGCTTCTGAAAGCCCTAGCGAAACTGCCTCCATGCTCAGACCGGTTAGAAGGATGAATCCTCCTTTAGAACCGGCGGCAAATCCGATGGCAACGAGCATACCGTCCACGAAAAGGTCTACCGCGATAGGTATCACCATCCCCATTTTCTCTGCAAATTTCCCGATCAGGAGCATGGTAATCACTCCTAAGATAAATCCCACGGTCATAATGAACGGATCACCCGCCTTTTTCAGTACGGGTAGGAGTTCAACCGCCACAGCGGCAAATACCACACCAGCGGCAAAATGCTGGAAAAGACTGACCACCGAATTACGGGGAACCACAAAGACAGCAATCATGGCAGCGAGAATCAATGCAACTACAGGAACAAAGGTGTAGATAAGAACCGTTTCTATTGACATGGCCTGGTCCTTTCAGGTGGTGGAATTTTGAACAGTCGTAATTGTTAGATATGACTTTACTTTTTCAAAGCTCACCATAGAGAAAACCGGTTTGTAGGTCAAGATGAGATGAAGTATTATCCGATCGCTTCGAATACTCAAACTGTCTACCCCTGTTACGAACAATGGTCCATCCAGAATTTGTGGCTTCATATACATCAATAACTGGTTACAACTGGGAAGATGTAGCCGTGAACGGTTACGGGGTGGGTCAAAATTCCAGGTTTTTATAGCTGCTATTCAGTCTGGAACTCAGAAAATATTCTGATATAGCGGCCCACCTATAGCCACTATTTCAGCAAGAACGGATAAACGAATCCTTGGAAATATCCAGGTTGAATCGACCAGCTATACACATGTGTACATTCTCACGCGGGGAAAGGTGATATATAATTGCTATTGCAGTAATTTTTATCGTTTGGAAGACTGAAATAGATACCAGTTATTG
>JABGPV010000019.1 GCA_018644785.1 Deltaproteobacteria bacterium
GAATGAATTCCTTGAAGGTTTTTGGGCTCAGGAGATCCGCCGCCACACCGGGCTCCCTCAGGACGATGTAGTCACAGCCGGCTTCCTGGAGATATTTGCCGATACCGATGATCATATCGCTCAATTTATCCAGAGTCTCACCCACCTTTTCCTTCTGCTTGAAAACACCCTTCAGCATCACGTCAAGTTCCAGAATCTGGCCGGCCTGTGTAAAGGGGCCAAGCTGCCAGCAACCGATGGGAAGCTCGGGGGCGTTCTCTTTGATGATTTTGATCGCTTCTTTCAGAATCGGTAGACGTCCCTTCTCCCAGATCTTGTCCGGGACCACCACCTCGTCCATGTTAGACCATATTTTATTGGGAATGGTCGGGTAGAGGATATCCTCAGAGTCTTCATACAGGCTGATGGTGTTACCCATGGCCTCTGACTCCATGGTCATATCGTAGGGAATTACCACACAGTCAAAATTCATCAGTTTTGCTGAATGGATTGCCGACCAGGCCATCCGCTCCGCACTGGTATGAACCGTGGCAAAGTTAAAACCGGATTTTTCGATCCCCGGCATAACCACCATCCCCATTCCACTGAAAAATGGCATGGTGTCTATGGGTTCTTTCTTCAGTAAACGCATTACCCTTTCCTTGGGTGTAAGCTCCGCCATTATTGTACTCCTTTCAAAAATTGATTTGTCGCTTCTATGTCATCATCTGTTTTAAGATTATTCACTCGCTGTTTTGATCATGCCTGATTACTGCAAACCCTTCAGTTGTTCCACGAAATCCGGGAACAATTTGTATAAAGGATGGGTCTCACATACGGGAAGCTGCTTGGTCTCGGCAAACATGGTGGTTGCCAGAAATGCCTCGGCTTCCGCCACTGCCGGCAGGATCCGAGTGGCGCCGGCCATGGGGCCTGAAAAGATCATGTCGTGGTAATTGAATGCGGAAAGCGCTTCCAACGCCGCGTCTGTCGATGACCATCCCTTGAAATCCCACATTTCCTTAAAACGCTTCAAATCCATGTAGCTTCCGTTGCTGGGTGCGCTCGCGGTGGGAAATCCCCATTTTTCCTTGATCATCCTGTTGGCAACACCACAGAAGGCCGTGGCCGGTCCGTTCATGACGGAACTGTCCACAAAGATGCTTTCGAACTCGGCGCCCACTTTCTCGATGGCATCCAGAAGCTTCTGGGTGCCGGTCACTCGACCGGAAGGCATCTGGTCTTCCTGATCAAAGGACACCAGAAGCACATGCTTGACGCCGATATCCGCAATCTCTTTAATCTCGGTTTCAAGATCCTGTTCCCAGACGGTCAGGCTGTTGTAAAACATCCTGTCCAGCAGGCCTTTTTCCGCACAATAGGCCGCCCCCTCCAGTTTGGGTTTCATGACCCAGGCGTCGATGCAAAACGGCATGTCGCTTTTTGCCACCACAAAGTCGATGAAAGATTTAAACTCTTTGCCCGTGTTGGCGACAATATCCGCCATTCCGGGAACGCCGGTGTCTTCCGTATATTTGTCCTGGGTTTTCAAAAGCCATTCAGCCCGCTCTTCGTCAAAACCCTCTTTCCGTTTCCCGGTGAAGACCTTGTCTCCCTTCTGGAAAATAGAACTGACACACACACAAGGGTAATCCCCAGGTTGGCCACCAAACTTGACACCCCCTACCTCACACACTTTCTGCTCTGTGCTCAATTGAAACATAACTCCCTCCTTGGTTAAATCTACCGATCAAACGGATAAAATATTGCCTTTTTTCTTTTCACCTTGATGACATGGATTTTTAACAAAGGGAGTAAATAATTAAAATAGTCCAGGGGATTATTTTCTATCGTCTTTTGGATGATTTTTGTGGAGAATTAAGATGGTTTAAAGAGATGGGAAAAATTTGCAGATGAGGATAGAGACCGTTGCCCGCCAAATCACAGATCCGGATCCACCAAACCCAATTGTATGGCAAAATGAACGAGCTTGACGGGTGAACCGATATTGAGTTTTTCCATGATGTTCGCCCGGTGAGACTTTACCGTACTGATGCTCACAAACAGCATATCGGAGATCTGCCGGGTGGTGTGCCCTTCGGCAATGAGCTGGAAAACCTCCCGTTCCCTGTTGCTCAACCGTTTGTACCGTTCCGCACGGGAAGATCCCTTACGGGGTGAGAGATATGTGTCCACAAGCTTTTTGGATATGGAGGGACTCAGGAAAGTCTCGTCCTTCATGGCCGCGTGGATCGCGCTGATAATATCCCTTCCGCTGGCATCTTTTAAGAGATATCCTGACACGCCTGTTTCAAGTAATTCGTGGATATAGTGCTCATGGGCGTACATGGATAAAATCAGAATTTTGGTTTCCGGAAGTTGTTTTCTGATCCGCTTGGCTGCTTCGATGCCGTTCATGCGGGGCATGGCGATGTCCATGATCACAATGTCCGGCCGGAGGCTCAGGGCCTGTTCCACAGCGATATTGCCGTTGCTGGCCTCCCCTACGATTTTCAAATCGGCCTGTTCCTCAAGCAAACGGCCCAAACCCTGACGCACGATGGTATGATCATCCGCCAGCAGAATTTTGATGGTTTTCTTCACCGATGGACTCCTCGGAGTATGGGATTTCAATTCGAATTCGGGTTCCTTCACCCGGATTGCTGCGGAGTTGAAACGTTCCGCCCAGAAGGGATGTTCTTTCGCGCATTCCCAGCAGACCCAGGCTCTGCTGATCCCTGCCGATGATCTGAGCGTTAAATCCGGTGCCGTCATCTTCAGCCATAAAAATGATTCTTGGGTAGCTTTTGACCATGGAGAGGCGGAAAGCCTCAGCGCCTGAGTGCTTCAGCGTATTGGTCATCGCCTCCTGGGAGAAGCGGTATAATACCGTTTCGATATCCCGGTCAAGACGCTCGTCGAACCCGACCATGCTGAAATCGATCTCCAACCCGCTGTGTTTTTCGATATCCGCAAAATATCGACCCAGGGCTGGCTCAAGGCCGAGATCGATCAACAGCGTGGGATGAAGATGAAAAGAGAGTCGACGAATTTCCGACGATGTACGATTGATCATTTTACGTATTTCACCGATCTCATATTGAAGATCTTCATCGCTGGCAGCCCGGTTTTCCTGCAACCGGTCCAACCCCAGCTTAACCGCCGTCAGAGACTGGCCCGTTTCATCATGCAGTTCCCTGGCAATTCGACGCCTTTCCTCCTCCTGGCTCTGGAAAAGTTTTCGGGTAAGATTCCTGAGGTCCCGCCGGTGGCGCCGGATGGTTTCCATCAAGCGGGCGTTTTCGATGGTGCCGCCCAGGAAATTGCCGAGGGATCCCAGAAGATGGATTTCATGACGCGCCAGATCCCGGCCCGTTGGAATGTCAAAACCGAAAAAGCCCACTCCCCTCCCCTTGAATGTAATTAAATAACAGTCGAGCCATGGGACTTTTTTCCCATCGGATGAATGGTAGGTCACGCGGAATGAGGGAAATGTGCGTTTGGGCGTCAGAACCGATTTATTCCGAACAAGATGCTGTTCAAGACTTTTGTCCTTGAAAACAACCGGGTTCTCTTTTCCCCCATCAATTTCGGGCAGATTGAAACCCGTGCGCAGTTTGACCCGCATCTCAGCGCGGTTGATCAGAAAAAGAGCACCGCTTTTGAGCCGGAGGGCTTTCAGGACATCCTGCAGCGTCGTTTCAAGGATGCGACCCAGATCCAGGGTGTTGTTCAACCCCACCGCAACCTTGTTCAATATGCTCAACTCCCGGTTCCGTTCCTTGATGACCTCCTCGGCCTTTTTTCGATGGGTGATGTCCTTGATAATCCCTTCGAATTCAATGGCGCCGGTTTCGCTGTTTTCATACCGGCGGCTGGAGATCAGCACGCGAAGTGGCGAACCGTCCCGTTTGACAAAGTCCACTTCATAATCCTTGACGAACCCTTCTCTGGTAATGATCTCCATGAATCTCTTGCGATCGTCAGGGTTTCGGTACAATCCCACAGCGGAAATCTGCCTGCGCAGTTCTTCCATGCTGCCGTAACCGAGCATCTCGAAACCGGCGGGATTCATTTCGACGAGACCCCCATCGGGGTTGCTGGTATAGATCATGTCATGGCTGCCTTCAAAAATCCGGCGGTATTTTCTTTCCCGCCTTGCAATTTCTTCCTGAAGACGTTTGTTTTCGGATATATCCTTGAAAATTTCAAGCCCCCCCGTAACACGACCGGTGCTGTCCTGAAATGCGGAAGTGGAACAGATAATGGGAACTTTCTTGCCCTCTATGTTGGTGATTTCATATTCCCGGTTATGGATATCGCACCCTTCGTCAACGGCCCTTTTGAGCGCACAATCCGACTCGCAAATGGAGTTCTTGAACACATCCTTGCAATACATCCCCACCGCATCATAAGCGGAAAAACCGGTAATTTTTTCCGCAGCGGGATTAAAAAAAGTGATCCGCCATTCCTGGTCCGTGGTAAAGAGGCCATCGGGAATCCGGTTCAATATTTCAACGAAGCTTTCCTCTTTCTGAAAAATCCTTTCGAGCGCATTGGCGTTGTAACGACGCTGCTGATCAGCGATGAAGTAATGTTGTCCCTTCGGGTGCTGTTCCCCTTTCTGCTTGAAATGCGAGCAGTTCAGACAGGAGGCCAGTTTCTGGAAAAAATCCTCCTCGATCATGTTGCTGCAGTGGGTTCGGGGAATGAGCCAGCAGTCCACATCCGGCTTTCCGCGGGCGGGACAGAGCACTTTAGGGCAGGAGAGATTCTCCCAGCAGGTCCCGGGGGTTTTTCCGTGATCGGGTTTGGGTTCAATATCAATCAGATGATTTTCGAGCAACGAACTCACAGTACTCATCCCCCTTGGCACGGCAGAGGTGTTCTTCGGCAGAAAAAGTGAAACACCCCTCCGGATAGTCTTCACCATACAGCAGGTCCATGAGGGCGCCTGTCACACCCCTTAACATGTAACACTTTCCTGATGGGGCTTTTCCATACTGATCAAGGTAGCCGCTCGCCTCGTAAGAACCGCTGGCCTGAATAACAAGCGTTTCTTCGGGCACCAGCTTTTTCACCTTGAGGTCCCCCCAGCCGAAAGCAAAGGCCACAGCGGAAAAACCCTCAATCTGATCCTCTTTGCGATCAATCATGGGTTTAACGATCTCCTCCCATTCCCACGAGTTACGGACGCCTTGGAAAGTCGCATATCCACATTCCTGGGCAGCGCGAACCAGCAAGGTCTCAGCTTCGGATTGCCGTTCTTTGAGCATCTTTTCAAATTCATAGGACAGTTTGTTGTAATAATTGATGGGGAAAATGGAGAGGTATACGCCAAACAGGGGGATGATGCCCTTTGATTCCCGTATCTGACTTCCTTCCATCACCGCATGGATGATTTTGTTACCGTCGATGGTCATATTATCGCACCTTCACCACAAATACACATTCTTTCTTCCGCATCATTTTACACTGCCGTTCCTCCACAGCGTAATACCCCAAAGGGCGATCATAGATTGCCTCCAGGATACCGGCTATCCAGCCCCTTACAAAATGGCAGCCCGGCGTATCCCGCATTCCGTGTTTGGCCAGCCATCCTGTAACATGGTGGTTGGAAGGGCTCATGAACAGACCGCCTTCGGGTCCAACTTCCTGCAGGCGAATGATGCCCATCCCCGAATTTTGAAATACCAGGGCTGCCATTTCGAATTTCGATTTTTCCGTTTTAATGGACTTGTACTGACGGAGAATATTTGTGAAATTCTCAAAAATCGCTTCTTCCGCAGATTGGTACAGAAGACGGATCCCCTGTTTGCCCAAGGTCTCTTCCAGGGTTTTTTGCAGATTGATATGGTAGTGGTGGCAGTGCATGGCCACGGGCTGCCCTGAAAACTTAACCCGGTGGCCTTCTCTTCCGAGTTCTTTCTGCCAGTTGAGAGGGCGCATGATTCACCTTCCTGAAAATTCCATAAATCCCTGCTTTCGCCAAGGGATCATTCCGGATGAAAAATTTCGATACCTGCGATTTGAAAAGCAATGCTATTCTGAACCCTGGGTTACGTCAAACAAAAAAACCCCCACGACGTTCGGAATTGACACTTTTCCACGCGCCGACTATATTACGAATGATCCTTGCCAATATTTAGCCAGAGGTAAAACATGAATAATGCTGAACATTCCGGAAACATTAAAAAAATCCCTATCCTCCTATTGTCGGGTTTTTTGGGGTCCGGAAAAACAACGTTGCTGAAACAGATTCTTTCCTGGGATTCGGATTTAACCGGGACCATTGTCATCGTCAATGAGTTCGGGGATGTGGGGATCGATGGATCATTGCTCAAGGATTCCGGTTCAGATGTGGTGGAGTTGACCAGCGGATGCATCTGTTGCACGCTCAGTGCCGACCTGCAACAATCCCTGGAAAAGATTTATGAACAACTCAACCCACAACGGATTCTCATTGAATCTTCCGGTTTGGCCGACCCCACCGCCATCACTTCGCTGTTGGACAGGGGAACATTAAGCCGACTTATGACCCTTCAGAAAGTCATCACCGTTCTAGACGCCGATCTCTGGGAGGCACGGGAGAATTTCGGAGCACTTTTTTTTAACCAGTTGGAGATGGCAAATGTCATTTTGCTGAACAAAATTGACATTCTCGCCGAAGACCAGGTCCCTCGATTTTTGGAAGAGATTCATACCGCCATACCCGGCTCCCAGGTGATTCCCACCGTTCACTGCCGGATTGATCCCGAAACACTCTTTTCAAAAAACAAACCCAAGGGTTTGGACATCAAACCCATGTCCTTCTACCTGAAGGAAAATAAACGCAAATCCGTCGATGCCACCGGTTATGTGACCTTCGTTTTTGAATCCGCTGTACCCCTGGATGAGAAATGCTTCAAACAGTTTACAGCTGAATTGCCATTTGAGATGTTTCGGATGAAAGGCCCCGTACGGTTTGAAGATCGGACCGTCATGGTCAATTTTGTCGGTGGGCGCGGGGATGAGTCCCCATGGGAGGATAGCGCGAAAACCCAACTGGCCTTCATCGGCTGGAAGGTCGATCCCGAGGCCATATTGAAAAAAATCAAAAATTGTATTGTCAGTTAGCTGTAGGAAAAGAATGCACATCACGGAAGGCATTATCACGGGAAGTGCTGCGGTCATCTATACGGTGGCGGGTGTCGCTCTGGTGGGGATTGGCACTTCCCGGATGAAAAAATTCGTTCAGGATTTTCCTGAAAAGAAACCACTTCTGGGCATGGGCGCCGCATTGATATTTTTCATTTCTTTGATCCCCATACCGGCGTTCACCGGGACCTGCTCTCACCCCTGCGGCACGCCCCTGGTGGCCATCCTGCTGGGCCCCTGGATCGGCATTGCATTGACCGGTGTAAGCCTCCTGCTTCAAGCCGCTTTTTTCGCCCACGGCGGATTCGGTACCTGGGGGGCCAACGTGGTGGCGTTGGGATTTTTTGGCTGTGTGTTCGGATGGGGATCCTTCAAGCTGGCCCGTAAGCTGGGTCTTCCCCTGTGGGCAGCCGGTTTTGCGGGCGGTCTGATAGGTGACATCATGGTTTACATGGCTTCAGGACTGATCCTGGGAACGGTGCTATCCACCGCACCCAGCCCGCAATTCACCATGACCGCATATGTGCTGGCCATCTACGCCGCCTATTTGCCGACCCAGCTGCCCATTGCCGTAGGGGAAATGTTGATCACGGGGATGGCCCTTCAGTATGCCTGCAACCAGAGGCCTGACGTCCTGGAGGAGTTGGGAATCATCCGAAGGGCAAAAACCGCCCGGTCTCGAAATCTTCCGGTTCTTATTTTGTTGCCGGCTCTGGCGGCCTGGAGCCTCATGGCGCCTTCTGCCGGTTTGGCGCAAGACCGTAAAGGGCAAGTGCCGCCCGCGCAACCGGCCTTTTCAAATGAAGCTTCCGAAGGGAATGGAAGATTTGCCGGCATGGATGAGACCGTCAATGAAAAATTTGCGGAAGCAGCCGGGCGACCGGCCAGGGATCCCTATATCAATACTGAAGAGATGGGCGACCTGTGGAACTTCCTATTGCTCTCTGCCGGGGCCGTATGCGGATTCATCCTCGGCAGATGGTGGCACCTCCTCTGGGGGGACCGGAGAGAACGTGACCAGAATAAAAAACCCCCGCTGGAATCCATAGGCCATGGGTCGTCATGAACTAACGCGGCAAGCCGCAGTTTAAAGTTTAAAGTCTAAAGTTTAAAGTCTAAAGTTTCAGGTTTTTCAGTCAATGAACTTCTTGTTTTTTGTGACAGAAAACCAGGTGATAAGTGCTAATGCATGATATTCATGCCGATGCGGACGAGCTGGCCCACGTGAGCAGGGGAACCGCCGCCGGTCACGGGTTGCACCGGTGGGACCCAAGGTCAAAGCTGGGACTTCTCGCTGTCGCCATTGGATTAAATATTGTCGTTGCACAGTTGTGGCTCTCTTCAACGCTGTTTTTCATCAGTCTCCTGTTGGCGGCGTGGTCCCGTATTTCCCTGAGACACTTCGCTTTTTTTTTCATTGCTCCGGCGTGGGCCACACTGGTGGTTTTTTTCGGTTTCTCAATGGGGTTCGGCACAACCCCCGTGTGGTCTTTCGGTGTAATTCAAATCTACCGTGAAGGCATGCACCTGGGGCTTTCCGCGGCCGCCCGGGTGGCCTGCGACATGGCCTGGCTCGCGTCCGTCTTTCTGACCACGCCCTTTACCCGGGTCCTGGAAGCGCTCAAATGGTTTCACGTGCCTGCCATCCTCATTGAAGTGATGGCCACATCATACCGTTATGCGTTTTTGTTGTTTGAGGAGTTCTTCAAAATGAGGGATGTGGCCCGGATCAAAGGGGGGCTCCAAACCTACGCCATGACCTGCCGGTCCACAGCTTTAATTCTGGCACAATTTATTTTAAGGGCCTATGATCGAACCATCAGAATTCAGGAGGCCATGACGGCCCGGGGCGAAAACGCCACCCCCCACGGAGAACATATGGAAAAACTTGAGCCATCCCCTTCCTGCCCTAATCAGTGCGATGTGACGCCCGTATATTCAGAAGATGCCACAACTGTACTGACCTGTGACCATGTATCCCATTCCTACAAGGGGGACCGGGCACTGAAAAACATTTCCATAACCCTCAAAAAAGAGGAGGTGATGGTGCTGTGCGGCCCCAACGGGTCCGGGAAAACCACCCTGATGAAATTGTTCGCCGGAATCTTACCGCCGGACAGCGGCAAAATTACATTATTCGGCAAAGCGCTGAATCGCAAGACGCGCAAAGAGGCTTTCCGCCACGTGGCTTTCCTGTTTCAAGATCCCAATGATCAGTTATTTTGTACCCATGTTCGCGAAGACATCGCTTACGGTCCGAAGAACCTCGGCGTCGAACCAGCCGAGATCGACCGGTTGGTGGATACCGCCATGGATTTGATGGAAGTATCGCATCTGGCCCATCGCCCCATTCACCGCCTCAGCCACGGGGAAATGAAAAGAGTGGGACTGGCCGGACTGATCGCCATGCGACCACCGCTCATCCTGCTCGATGAACCCACCGCCGGGCTGGATCCCGCTTCGGCAAATCATCTGGTGGATCTTATCCGGCACCTGAACAGTCACCATGGCTATACCCTGGTCATGGTCACCCACGATGTGAACGTGGCAGCTGCCATCGCCAAACGGATCGTGATTCTCGATGAAGGGGAAGTCATCGCTGACGGGTCTCCCAGAGACATTCTGACGGACAGGGATCTCCTGGAAACCGCCCGGTTGGAACCACCGATTTTGACCCGCCTTTTCCAGGAGCTTTTTGAGAATTATCAGGATCAGCGTCAGATCCCCGTAACCATTGATGAGGCCATCGAAATGTTGCGATCGGCACCCATAGGACAAAATTGTAATGCCTGAAAACAGACTGACATTTGAATCTTATGAGTCCCTTTTCAAATTGCTTTATCCAGATACGGGTGACGGCATTTTTATTGTGGATGAAAACATGAAAATCCGAGCTGCCAACGAACAGACCGGGGATTTATTCGGCATGCCGTCGGCTGATCTCATAGGCAGCGATTATCATGATCTCATAGCGCCCAACAGCCGATACCTCCTGGACCGTTCTGTTGGCGAGATTGAGGATTCCGGAAACTGGGAGGGAGAATTGAACTGCCTCTCGGGAGATGGCAACCCTTTCCCGGTGGACATGTCCATGAAACAGATCCGGTCGGGTAACGTGATCCTCTATTGTATCATTATCCGTGACCTCACGGATTATAAAATGCTCAAAGAACAGTTGCGCCACGAAAAAGCCAACCGCAGGGAAATGTATGTGACCATGCGCAACCTGATGAAAGCCTTTGACCGGGAAAAAAGCGGGGTAGAAAGAAACATCTCCCATAAAATCGAAACCCTGCTTTTACCTGCCATAGATAAAATCCGGAAAGAACCCGCCATTGAGCTGAGAAATATGTTCCTGGATATCCTACGCGAGCAGCTTATCGTGTTGACAAAAGGGTTCGGAACGGAGCTGGATGCCCGCTTTCTTTCTTTAACCAGGACCGAGATGAACATCTGCCGCCTGATTCAATCCGGATATTCGAGCAAGGAAATCGCCGAAAACCTCAACCTTTCTTTCGAAACAATCCATACCCATCGGAAAAACATTCGGAAGAAACTGGGACTTCGTGGACGAAAGGTCAATTTGTATTCAATGCTTTCGAGCAGGTCATTTTTCACAAACTATACTGTCTAGCAAGTGACAGGACGAACCTGCTATGGATCCCCACAGATGCCGCTTCCATTCGATCTCACTTTAACTGTTTCAAACGTAGACGTGTTGTCTCAACTGGCATCCCGTTTTATCGGGGAATTTGAAAAGAGACTGTCTCCTGATGGACCGCTGGATGTGAACCTTGTACTACATAAAACACGGTCCGGGTTCACCGACCCGCCCGCGGGCTGTCCTCGACCGATGGTGCTTGCAAAACAGGACGGCGCCCGAACCAACCTCCACCTCTCGGGACCAGACCTTGTCGGCATCCCCGTGACCGCTTTTCAAGGGGGGCTCGATCTGGAATTGGCAACCGTCGTCCTTGGACGTCGCAAGAGTGACTTTCAGTTCAATTTCAGGCGGGAAATCCTGCCCTTAATAAACGTCAGCGGAACAGCCAAGCAGGTTATCCGCTACCTGGTGCATCACCTCGAGGCTGTCGTGAAACAGCTCAAGGCTGTCGAACTGGTGCTGGATATGGCCCATGGTCTGCCCCTGTGCGCCTATTACTACATGCTTATTTCTCCCTCCAATGAAGACAAGGAAAACTACAGGAATCTGGTGCCGCACCATTGGACGCGCGCCATATTCATTTCCAAGAAATGCAAAGAACACGCCGCCATCGTGTTCCTGGCCCAACAGGGAATATTCGCGGAGCTGGAAGCCTATTGGTGGGCCTGCCATGACTACATTTTGCCGGAAGACAAACACCTGCTGGAAGAACTGGGACACATTTCCAGCCAATCCAATCCCAAACGGTTTTCAAAGCGGGTCGTCGTCCTGTTTGAAACGGTAAAATCAAACCTTTTGATGGTCCTCGGGGGCGCCACAACCCAACCATAAGCTTTTTCATCAGCCCACACCCTCATATCGGGTATATCAAATTACCCAAAAAATACCCCAACAAATCCCTTTACATCATCAATGAAAATGCGCAGACTGTTTTTTAGTGAACCTGTGGGAGTTTCTATGGTCCCATAATTTTCAATTTCGGGAGGCGCCATGAAAATTACACAAATCGCCGGGTTCCTGGGATGTGGTAAAACCACTCTCATATTGAAACTGGCCCGGGATATAGCCGAAGGCGGCAAACGCAAAGTAGCGCTGGTGGTAAACGAGATCGGTGAAATTCCGGTAGACGGGAAGGTGATTGAAGAAAGCGGCATGCAGGTCAAGGATATCGGCGGCGGCTGTATTTGCTGCGAAGTAGCCGCCACCTTTGCCAAGACCATATATCGGCTTTACAAAGATTTTTCCCCGGATCACGTCCTGGTGGAGCCCACCGGCGTAGCCGTGCCGCACCAGGTGAAACTGGCCGCCAGAATGGGCGGGCGAGATGCCAAAATCGGCATGGGTCCGGCCATCGTTTTGTTTGATGCCACTCGGCCGGCCGAGCTGCTGGACATGGACATGCTCGGCCAGCTGGTGACCACCCAGATCAAGGACGCCGACATCATCGCCATCAGCAAAGTGGATGCAGTGGAACAATCCGAAGTGGCGGATGCATCCAGGCGTGTTCGCGAGTACAACACCAAGGCCGAAATTATCAACCTTTCATCCTTTTCAGAGCTGGGCATTGATCAGCTGGTGGATGGCATCATCGATTGGAAGGAGTAATCCAAATGGCCGTGAACAACCCCAAAGAACCCGGGTGCTACACCGAGCATGGCGTCAGCGGTTACGGCGTGGCCGCCAAGCTGAGCCGCAAGGAACCCATGAACGAGGCCTTTCTTAAAGGCATGGCGGAAAAGATGATGCTGGCCATTGCCGACAAATGCATGGAACTGGGGGCTCGCTGCATCGGGCACATCAAGAGCCACCTTAGAACCGGGGCCGGCACCATCAAGGCAGACACCATCGGCGCGGCCCATGGATCGTATTCCTCCGGAACTATTACCGAACCCGTAAAAGATCTCTACATCGCTATCAACAGCATTATCCAGGGCATCCCCGAGGATGCGGTGAAGGCGGCCACGCTGGAAGGGATGCATGAGGTGGCAGACCGGCGGGGGATCACCGTGGTAAAAGAGAAGGAACACACCTACTTCGACGAGTTTGATTTTGTAGCTTCCAAACAGGACTATATAAAACAGCTCGAAGAGCAGCTTACCACAACTGAAAACCCGGATTCGGATCAGGAGAAATAGATGCGCGTCGTCAGTGTATCCGGTACCCGTGGGAGTGGAAAAACAACCTTGATCCGCGAACTGATCGCCCATTTCAATACCAGAAATAAGAATTCGGCCGTCATCGTCAATGAAGAGGGGCAGGCCGTCTACGATGCGGATTTTGTCCTGTCCCATGACATTACACTGGAATATATCCGAGGCGGTTGAGTGGGCTGTTCCCTGGCATCCAGTCTGGTTGCCCTGAAAAAGCGGCTCAAACGGAATCTTGACCCGGATCTGTTGTTTATCGAGCCTTCTGAAATGGTGGTGACCCGGGAACTCCGTGATGTAGCGTCCATGGGCTTGAGAGACATTCATTATGAAACCGGCCCGTTTATCACCCTCCTGGACGGCCCCTTGTTCGAATTTCTTTGGTCCGAGCGAAAGGCCCTGCTCTTAGGCCATGTAAAAGACGCCGATCTGGTGGCTGTAAGCCGGGTGGATTTGCTTGAGGACCATGAATTGAAACATATTGGCAACCTGCTGAAGGATCACTGCCATGGGTGGATCCCTTTAAGCACACACAACGGCACAGGCGTGACGGAAGTGGTCAATCTTATGGCGTGATAACAGCGTGTAAATGCTCAAAAAAGGTTCTGAGAACCTTTCATTAATTCTAAACCCAGGCAAGGAGGAATCACATGACACCACTAGAAAGAATCGGAACAGTACTGCAAGGTGGAATTCCGGACCGCGTTCCCGCCGCACCGTTGATTTGCGGCGCTTCGCGCAGGGTCTACGGGGTAACCTACGATGAGTGGTCCCAGGATGGCGAAATCATGGCCAAGTCCATGCTGCAGGCCCAGGACTTGATCGGGTTTGACGGCATCCTCGGCCTGGTAGACCTCTCCGTTGAAGCGGCGGACTTCGGCCAGAAAATGGTCTTCCCCATCGAAGACACAGCCCATCCAGACTACGACGACCCTTTCATCAAAACACCGGATGATTTTTTTAAGATCGAACAGTTTGACCCCACCAAATCACCGCGGATGAAGGAAGTGTTGAAGTATTACAAGATGATCGCTGACGATCGGGCCGACAGGGTTGCCATTATGGGGTTCGTGTACGGACCGCTGGGGGTTTTGTCCATGATGCGGGGCGCTGAAAATCTCTTCCGGGACTGCTACAAAAACCGGGAAGGGGTCATGAAGGCCCAGGAGATCATCACCCCGGTGTTGATCGAATACATCAAAGAGATCGGCAAAACGGGTGTGCATGCCATCGTACTGGATACCCTGTTCGCCTCTCAAACCATCATGGGCAAGGACATGTGGGTGGAAATCGAAGCACCGTTCACCACCCAGCTGGCCAACGCCACCCGTGATGCCGGGATGATGGTCATGGTTCACAACTGCGGTAACGGCATCTATTTTGATGTCCAGATCGAAGCCATGGAACCGGTGGCCATCTCTTTTGCGTATCCTGCTGACGACACCGCGGACATGCACGAGCTCAAGGCAAAATACGGCAAAAAGACCTGCCTGTGCGGTTATGCGAGCCCGGCCCAGTACGCGTTTCTGGGCTCTCCGGAAGAAATGAAGATGGAGTGCAAAAAAGAGATAGAGGAGCTGGGAAAGGACGGTGGATTTATCCTGGCAACCGGCTGCGAATTCCCGCCCAACGGATCCTTGATGAATGCCATTGCCATGATGGAAGCGGCTGAATTATACGGAAAATACTAATAGACTGAAACCCTTGTAATCTGTTCCTTTTAGACAGGTTTGACAGGATAAGGGATTGTTATAAGCCCCCTGTCAATCCTGTCTGTTTTTTCAGATAGATCTAACGATACTTATGGAGTCAACCATGCAACCCCCCCCAACGCCTGAAGCCCCACCCCAAAAACAAAACGGCATCGCCATCGAAAGTTACCATATCAGCTCAGAACCCTATTACCTGCCCACGGGTGACGAGATCGAAGTTTTCGAGTCCGCCACCCGGCTCAAGCTGCCCGTGATGCTGAAGGGTCCCACCGGTTGCGGCAAAACCCGGTTTCTGGAACACATGGCCTGGAAACTCTCCCGTCCGCTGGTGACCATCGCCTGCCACGAGGATCTGACCGCCTCCGACCTGGTGGGACGATACTTACTGAAGGGCGAAGAAACCCCCTGGCAGGACGGCCCCTTAAGTCTGGCGGTCAAACACGGAGCCATCTGTTATTTGGACGAGGTTGTGGAAGCACGAAAGGATACCACCGTTGTAATCCATCCGTTGACCGACGACCGGCGGGTTCTACCCCAGGAAAAACGGGGTCTACTGTTGCAATCCCATCCAGACTTCTTGCTGGTCATCTCTTATAACCCCGGCTACCAGAGCGTCATGAAAGACCTGAAACACTCGACGCGCCAGCGGTTTGTGGCCATTGAGTTCGATTACCCAAGAGCCGAAGATGAACAGTCCATCATTATGACGGAAGCCGGAGTGGATGCGGATACGGCCGGACGTCTCGTCCGCCTGGGCGAAATGGTGCGGAACCTTCGGCAGCACGGACTGGAAGAGGGGGTCAGTACAAGGCTGCTGGTTTATGCCGGGAAATTGATGGTGGACGGCCTGTCCAGGACCGCGGCATGCAACGCGGCCGTGATCCACTGTATGTCCGATGATGCGGAGATGCAGGAAGCCATTGCCGAAATCGTTTCCGGCCTTTTTTAGTCATGGACAACAATCAATGAATCCAAGGTCTGATACAGCGACAGCCTCGGCGGAAAGCGCTCTGGTCCACCATACGTTTCAGCAGTTTGAAGACGCCGTCTCCCACCTCAGATCCCGCAAATCCGCCGTCTTCCTGGCCCAGGCGCGAAAGCAGATGGAGGAGGTGAACGGCTCGCCACTCGAAGAGGTGATTCTGAAAGGTGCTTCTGAACTCTGCCAATTGAACTGGGCCTTGATTCTGCCTTATTTTCATACCCTCAAGAATTTGCCCCCGGACAAAGATCTGATTATCCCATGGACCCGGCTGGCCCGGAAACTGGCCGGGCAGGACATTGATGTGGCCGTGACGTTTGTGGGGCAGACGCCGCTGGCAATTGAGCACAGGGGGGAGGAAGGCCTTCTGAAGTGGGGACAACTGGCCCTGGAAGCTTTTGGGGATAGGGTCAGTCGAACGGATATTTGGAGGGCCGTCAAAGCTTACCTGGAGGAGGCAGGCGCCTGCCAGTGCGGATATCCCTTATCACGCTGGCAGTTTTTTCTCAGCCAGGCCGTGCGAATCGCAGAAACGTCCCCGGAAGCGGCAGAGGCGTTCATCCAACTGGGCAACCGGATGTGCCTGCTCCTAACCGACGATGAAACCGCCAAATGGATCGATGACGGTCTTGATACCTACCGAACAGAGTCCGAACGGGTCAATTTTTTCAGCGGCACATCCCTCAAAGCCCTTGAATCCAGGGACGGCCTGGCCACCGGCGTGGTCTTGAAAGATCGCAGCCAAACCCTGGCGTTGATTTGCGAAGCGGCCCTGGGGCATCCGGTCAGAATTCAATCCAACACCGCGTTGGTGGGCTACAAAGGATTTACAGGGGGAGCCGCCACCGACGGGCATACCATTTTTCTGCCGGACACGGTGCCCACCTTCAGGCTTCTGAAACTGATGGCCCTGCACCAGGCCATGCTGCTTCACCACATGGATATTGAAGGGAAGTCGAAAACAACACTTCACGATTCCGCATTCATTCATGTGAATGCCGATCAATACCTGCTGGAGAGACTACCCGGCCTGATTACCGCTATGGCCCAGGTCGCCGATCCGGATCTCCATGCGACCTATCCCCAACACTTCGACCCGAAAATGACACCATCCCTGCCATGGTGGGGGGATATTTTACCGGAACTGATCGGCCAGACCAACGCCACTTTTGCCGAAATCAAAGAAAAGACTTCCGAATCGTACGGTGATGTACCCCCTGAAATGGTGGAGGCCCTCCTCGCCACCATGATGGCCGAAGGCGAGCGGGACAATGACGCATTGTGGCAGATGTTCCGGGAGATGCTGGACAACATGGTCTTTGACTCCCCGGACATGGAAGAGCTTCAGGAAAACGTCAAAACATTTTTCTACAAGGAATGGGACCGGACCCTCTCGGATTACAAGTTGGACTGGTGTCTGGTACGCCAGAGGTCTGCTGCGGACGATCCCAATGATTTTGTGGACAACCTGAGGGAGAGACTCCATGGCATTATTACGCTCTTAAGACGCCAGTTTATGAAGCTTAAACCGGAGCGGTTCAAGAAATTCCGGGCTCAACCCAGTGGCGACGCACTGGATATCGACGCACTGGTACAGGCCATGGTGGACAAACGCACCGGCTCGTTTTTGTCGGAAAATGTGTATGTGCGCCGGGACAAGCGCATCCGGGATGTGGCCGTACTTTTTCTGGTTGATCTGAGCGGTTCCACGGAAGAAACCATACACGATCGCAGGGTGGTGGATGTTCAAAAGGAGGCCATGGCCCTGATGGCCGAAGCCCTCGATTCCCTGGGCGACCCCTATGCCATCTACGGGTTCAGTTCCGAGGGCCGGTTCCGGGTGGACCTGTTCAGCGTAAAAGACTTTGGTGAACCCTATAACCAGACAGTTCAATACCGACTGGGCAACCTGGAGCCGCTGGGACTTACCCGCATGGGAGCGGTGATCCGCCATGCCGTCCATAAGCTGGAAGGGGTTTCAGCCGCCATTAAATTACTGGTGGTTTTGACCGATGGACGTCCCTACGATCTGGAATACGGTAATCTGGAATACGCCATCGCCGACACGGGAAAAGCCATCCGTGAAGCCCGGCGGGCAAGAATCCATCCGTTCATCATCACATCGGACCAGAAAGGGGCTGATTATCTTCGGAAAATTTCATCAGACACCCAAAGTATCGTACTGCCCAGCGTGGAATCCCTCCCCACAATGCTGCCGGCCTTGTATAAACGACTGACCCTGTAAAGACCCGAAAACCTGGAAAGGATAGGTCATTATGGAAAAAGAATTTGACCATTTAGAGAAGAAGGCCCTTGAACTGGGGGCATCCGAGGCCAGACTATTAGACACGGATCAGATCGTTTTCGATTCAAGATCCCATTTGAAATGCCGTTTCGGATGCAACCGCTGGGGGAAATACTGGACATGCCCGCCCCACCTCGATATCGCACCTTCGGAATTCATGGACGGTTTTTCCAGGTTTCATAAAGCCATCATCATCAAATCAACAGATCCAAAGGTGTCCCAGGACATTACACTGGCCATGGAAAAAGATGTCATGCTCTCTCTGGGGCATTCCTTTGCCTTTGCCATGGTGCTTTGCGTCCAGTGCGACGAATGCGCATACCCCGATCCGTGTAAATACCCCCACCTGGCCCGCCCCTCCATGGACGCTTACGGGATCGACATCGGTAAAACCGTGGAACTGCTGGGATTTAAAGTCGAGTTTGACCCCGAAGGGAAAATGCTGCCGGCCTGGTACAGCATGGTGCTGATTGACTAATCAGACCGTTCAATGGTGGAATGAAGGAGGAAGGTGCAGTGTCCGTCGGCGTCATCTGCTGCAAGGTTCTGGAAAAAGAAATCAGGGAGGTGGTGCGCCACGTTCCCGAAGTTACCCATATCCACGTCATGGAGTGGGGGCTGCATATCCGGCCTGACGTGTTGCTGGAAACTTTGTGCCGGGAGATCCGGCAGATGGAAAACCGGGTCGATGCCATCATGCTGGGATATGGCCGCTGTCAGGCCCTGGATCGACTGCCCGATGACTTTGCCGTACCGGTCTTTTATCCCGAAGGCGAAGATTGCATCGGCGTGCTCCTGGGCCAGGACCGGTACGATCGGGAACTGATGCAGACGGCGGGCACCTGGTTTTTAACGCCCGGGTGGACGGAGCTGGGCATGGAATTCATTTTTGAGGAACTCCAGGTACAACGTATGACGGAAAAAGGGTATGACCCCCTTGCCCTGGCCCACCGCATGCTGAAGGATTTTTCACGGGCCCTTCTCATCGACATGCAGCTTGAAGGGGGTGATACCCTGAGGCGAAAGGCCCTTGCCATCGCCGACGAATTCGGGTGGGAACTGGAAAAAGCGGAAGGGTCGCTCATCCGATTGAAACAAACACTTCATCGAGCCATTGACGCGGCGCCCCCCCTTCCCCCTTTCAAAAACCAAAAAATCTTGATTTAAGATTCCCGAAAAATCAGCTAAAAATTAAACACCTTTCCCTCGGCAATCAGATCAATGAGATGCGGCGCGCCATCGAGCATCATATTGGGGAAAAATTTGGCCTCGTCAACCTGACGAGCATTGGCACACGGCGGTCAGACCCCAATGGGAATCTCCTTTTCGAGTAAGTACGCAAAATAGTCGCCGGGGCAGTCTCCGGTGATGGTCTTTTCCGTGAAATCCCGAGTGTTGTCGGCCCACAATGTGCCATCCTCGATGAAAAAGATATGGACATTATGTCCTTTTTCATGAGTGACTTTGGCGAATTGAAAACATCTCGTTGCTAAATTTACATCTGTCTGGCTGAGCGTATAAACAAAATTTGCCATATTTCCCTCCGTTTTTTGTCCGCTGGGCTACAAACACCCGTCGAGCATTATTTAATGGACATGCTGCGATAGCGTGTCTTTTTTTTCAGCGCTTCCATCAACTCATCTTCGTTTAATTGTTCAGTGTTATATTTTACTTTTGCCTCACGTCTCATGGCCTTGACTTCGTAACTGATAACTCCGGCGATCCCATCCAGGGCCGCTGCGACAAGCGTCTCTCAGGACGGTCAGTTCAATTTGGGAATGTCCAACAGCACTTCTTTTTCTTCAACTTCAGCCATGGCAAACCTCCTTATGATGACTCATAAAATTTTACCCCATACGCCATATGTTCGCCCCATTTCCGGCAAGTGTATTCATCCCCCCTTTCGCAATTCCACAACAAATTTCAGTGATCCGAATGACTCGCCTCTCGTACCGCCGCCGTTAAGGACTCCATTTCCGGGATATTATCAAAAGCGATGGCTTCGTTAATAACAATGGAAGGGACCGCCGGCATGCGCCCGCAGATGGAACCCAGTTCGGCATGACGCGCAACACCTTCACGCGAACCCACATCCACGACTTCCCACCCTAGGATTCCCGGATCAAATTCAGGGGCGATCTCTTCCAGGATCGCGATGGCAAGATCACACATCATACACCCTTTTTTTTTCGCCACGATCTCCACCAGAACTTTTTGACAACTCATTTTCGTGTAGCCTTCCTATTCAAAAAGTGATTCCCAAAGCGCGGAATGTGAGTTATAACCGACCCACAATTTGCAGCTGGCATCGGTTCCAGCTGATATTATCATACCTGTGGGAAAAACATAATGACCAAAACAGAATTTCTGAAGAACTTGGAAAAAGCCCTCAAAAAAATCATGCCCGAAATGTTTGAGGAAGGCGAGACATCCGAGGACCTTATTCAACTGGAAATGAAGATTGAAGAGTTTGTCAGGGAGAGTGCCGGAGAATACACCCTGGAAGAATTGATGGAAACTTTCACCTCCGCCCAGACGGCCATCGGACTCTTTCTGGAATATCAGGATGCCAAGAGAATCTCCCGGGACGGCAAAGACCCAAAACCAGAAAAAGGGACTTAGGACCTCAGGCGACAGGATTCATCTCAGCAACATTTGTAAAGCCGCAATAACCGTTCATCCATGAGGAAATAAAACTTCATGAAGGAGGATCCATCGAACCGGGTCCTAACCCCGTGGACGGTATCCGCCAGATCGATGGTGCTGCGCAGGTGGGTAATCATGATGAGCTGTTTGTCGGCCGCCACATCCTTCAAGAACGCCTGCATGGACTTGTGGTTGGTATAATCAAGGGACGGCTCCACCTCATCGAGAAGATAAAACTGGCTGTCGAATAAGTGAAACACCGCCAGTTTCAGGGCGAGACTGGTGATTGCCTTTTCTCCCCCGGAAAGCTGGTGGGCCCTTCGGATTCTATTCCCGGAAAGTGTTACCTCAACATCGATTCCCCGCTTGCCGTTTTGAGATGTGACCTCCAGCTGCACTTCAGCCAAAGGCATCAGATAGGACATGTACCGCTGAAAAATGGGGGCCACTTTCTCCCGGATATGTCTGCCCAGATCCGCCTCGGTCTGCACCTCAAGCAACGCCTGGATGGCCGAAAAACGTTCCTGTGGGGGAAGCTGGATGAGATCATTGATCTCTTCTTGCCGGATAATGGTTTTCAAAGAATGCTCAATCCGAAGGGAGGTCAGTTTTTTTGAAAAATCAGACCTGCTGCAGGGCTCATCCCCCATTCGGAACCGGCTGCGGCCATCCCGGGATAACTCCCTTGATAATTTGATGACGGGGCTCTCTTTGCCCGAATTTTCTTTGAATATCAGTTCCACCTGTATCTTCTCGGCGGGCGGGTATTTCTTACTACCGCTGAAGAACAGTTCCTCTTCCTCGTAACACCTCAGACGCAAGATGTCGTCTTCTCCCATGGCCCAGACAATGGCATCCAGGATGTTGGACTTACCCACGCCGTTGTTTCCCATGATGACGCCGATACCGGGCTGAAAACCCATGTTGGTCTTTTCGGAAAACGATTTGACCCCCTCAATATTGACCTCTTCCAGATGCATGCTACCTCCCTATTTTTCTCGGTACCGCCGTTTGATCTCTTCAATCAATTCTTCCTGACCCGGAATGATGGCCTCGTAGACAAGATCCCCATCCAATGCTACGCTCGGGAGAGATTTTGCCTTCAACTCCCTGAAACGGTCCACCCCTTCCCGGGTTCTCATATCCCATTCATGAACCTCTATAAGGTCTTGAATCTCTTCCGGTAAAACCTTTACCGATTCCGCCATATAGACGCAGGCGAGTCATTGGTTAAAATCGGTCAGGAGTACATCCAAAAGCACCTGCTTTCCCATTCGCTTCTCCTTGATGGTTTCTTATAATTGGCGACTTCCGGGAAAATCCGAAAGCGGGTATGGGGATCAGTTGCAGATGGCAGGTTCATTAAGACGCTTCAAAGGTCTCAAATTTTATACCCCCCGCAACGGTTTCAAGGAGTCCCCATTTTGCCTTCCCATTTGCATCAGATCGCCCCACGCTCACAAATTCCTTCTCCCCCACCCACCAGTGACCCCAATCTTCCCGTTGACCGAACAGTACCAGATCGGCCTGAAATTGCGGGACCATGGCCTCCAGTGCGGGAAAAACCGTTTCATCCCGCATGAAATCCGTCAGGCCGCAGACCATATTGATTTCGAGGGCGTAAGGGGAAAAATCCGAAAACCCGGGAAGATCCTGAAGATAATCTCCATAAAACGCAACGCCTTTCCGGTCTCCAAGCCCGAAGGTCAACACCTGGGGGAGCATGGTGATCCAGTCACGGTCCTTTGGCGCCAGTGGCGACAGATCTTTCTCTTTAAAACTGGCGTATGACCAGTCCATGGAACCCTGGATACACAACGCCTGTTTGTTACGCCGGAGCCATCGGATGACATCCCCATTGGATCCTGTCCTCCCCGTCACATTGCCGATACAATAAACAATCTCCACATCACAAGACTGCATACTTGTCACGATTTTTTCCAGAATACTCAGGTTCCCCTCCAACCCGCCGATCAAGCCGACCTTCTGTCGCGGGGTCTGATCTTCCCTAATGCGAACCGTATCAGAGGGCAGAAGCGTTCCGCTTACGGCTGATTCCAGAGCTACTTTGAGCTGATCCGGACAGGACGTCTTTTCACGACATTCGATACCTTCCAGCAAAGAGAGGATATCATCGACTTTCCGACCCTTCACAAGGCGGGATACCAACTGTGCGTTTCCGGGGCATCCTCCGCCGACGAACCGGATCTCTTCAAGTACCCGCTGATCCAGTTGAAAATGAATTTCAGGAGGGCAAACCCCGCTGGTTTCAAAAATATATCGCCGCAAATCGGTTTTGGGTTTCATGTTGCCTGGTGTTCCTCATCTCTCGGGTTCCGGTCATCAAAACCCCGCTTTGAAAGGGAAAACAATATCGGAGGTAATAGGAAAAATGCCGCCTCCTCGTCAAGGAAAAAGAAAGTGGAATACAGGCAGAATCCCATCGGATTTGATGTATGGGGTTATGACAGCAATGACAATCGCTTGATTTTCAACATTTTATTTGACTTTTCTTCAATTTCTGGTAAAGATTAAATTTCAGGTGCTTTTAAAGCTTAATAGGGAACACCGTTTAATACGGGACGGGCCCGCCGCTGTAATCGGGGACGAAAACCGCCATACGCCACTGTCAGATCTCTCAGAGATGGGAAGGCGCGGGAAGTAGAAGGATCCGAGAGTCAGAAGACCTGCCTGAGCATCAGTGGTTTTGCCTTCGTGGACTGTTGGCGAACCAAAAAAACCTATGGATAAAAAAGGGTAATCCTCGGGTCGATCCACTTCGGCGCGGGGTTTTTTTTGGCCCCCATAGAACCATCAAAATGCGAAAGCAATCAATACAGAGGTGCTCTAAATGAAGGAGTTGAAACGCATACCGTTCGCTGCAAAACATCGTTTGACACGTGTTCTATTCGGATTGCTGCTGGTCATTGCCCTTCCGGCAAGCGCTTTTTCATTTCAATTCGTGGATGATGGGGGCAAGGCCATTGAAATCGTGAAACTGCCTGAGCGGGTGGTGTCCCTGGTGCCATCCATAACCGAAATGCTTCACAAAATCGGCGCAGGCGCTGCGGTCAAAGCCATCACTTACCACGATGTCTATCCAGCCGAAAATGCCCAAAAACAAATCGTCGGGGGTTATTTTGCACCTTCCCTTGACGTGATTGCGGCAGAAAAGCCCGACATTATCTTTATTTCCGATCTTCATAAAGGGGTTAAGGAAGCATTTAAGAACAGTGACGCTCGGCTCGTTGAGCTTGAAACCCGGTCCATAGAAGACAGCATGGAGAAGATCCTGCTCCTGGGGAAAATCTTCAACAAGGAAAAACAGGCGCAAGCCCTGGTTGAAGCCATAAACCATCAGCTTGAAACCATTGCCCGGAAAGTAGAACGGATTCCTCCCGGGAAACGACAACGGGTCATTCGGCTGATGGGGCGCAGCGCGGTCATGACACCGGGGGACGGATCATTTCAAAATGAGATGATCCGGGCCGCCGGAGGCATTCCACCAGAGCTCGGCAGAAAGGGCGCTGTGACCCCCATCAGCAAGGAGGAGTGGATAAAATTCAACCCTCAGGTCATCTACGGATGCGGCGGAGACCGAAAGACCGCTGAAGCTTTTTTCTCCCGTCCGGGGTGGAAGGATGTGGATGCCGTAAAAAACGACCGCATCTTTTACTTCCCATGCGAACTCACCTGCCGGGCTTCCACCAATACCGGTCACTTCGTCGGCTGGCTTTCAGCCAGAATCTATTCGGACCTCTTTTCCAGGAAGGAATTTCAGGTTTCCGACGGGAAAATACTGAGGAGCCGAAAACTTCACCTTGACCTCAACTATGTGAAGGACGCTCGAATCATTTACAGCACCATCAACGATTTCTTAAATAAAACCCTTGTGATGGATTTTACCCAACCGCTTGAGATACTTTCAACACTTGAGGGAAGACGAACGGGAATCCAAACCGTGGGCAACCATTATTCACCGCCGCCGTGCTGGTCCCTGGAACACAGAAGAGGTCTGGCACAGTCGCGTGCCCTGGTTTACGGGGTTCTTCAGGTGTCCACCGATACATCTTCCTTTCTTTTTACCGGCGCTGATATGGATCATTTGGCCGTCGTGCATAAAGAATTTAGAGACATGAAAGTCTATGCCCTGGTCACCGCCGGGGTCAAATCAAATGCGCTCAGAATGGGTAAAGATGAGGGGAAATACTATGAACCGGGAACCATCAACATCATCCTTCTATCCAACATGAAACTCACCCCCCGCGCCATGACCCGGGCCATGATCAGTGCCACCGAAGCCAAAACGGCTGCTTTGATGGATCTGGATGTGAGGAGCAGCGTCACGCCCAGGCGTTACCAGGCCACGGGAACGGGCACCGACAATATTTTGGTGGTGCAGGGAACGGGAATCCCTGTTAAACTTGCCGGCGGCCACTCCAGGATGGGGGAACTCATTGCCCGGGCCGTATACCAGGGGGTCCTGGAGGCGGTTTCCGGACAAAACGGTCTTGTGGTTCCGCGAAGTATATTCCAGCGTCTGCACGACAGACACATCAGCCTTTATGAACTGGTTTCCGAAGCCCAGTGCGACTGCATGGCCAAAAAGGGAGAGGCAACCGTTGCCCTTGAAGAGATTCTTATGACGCCGCGCTATGCCGGATTTGTGCAAAGCGCCTTCGCGTTGAGCGATGCTTATGACAGGGGGCTGTTCACCGACCTTACAGCCCATGAACTCTGGTGCAAAACCATCGCAGAGGAAATCGCCGGTATGAAAATTCCCCATCTGAGAGACCTCGTGGGTGAGGAGGACATACCGCTTCCCCTTAAAATGTCCCTGAACGCATTGTTAAACGGCATCTCGTTTAGAGCCGTCAGCCATTAGTCATTCGCTTACTTAAGGAGCACCTCTGATGAAACTTCTTTATTATCTTGTGCTTTTCGCATGTCTTTGTACCAGCCTAAACCTCTTTTCCGGGCGCTCCTCCGCCGAGCCGGCCCCATCCGCCGCCTTTGTTAAGAAGAGTGCTGAAAAAGCGGTTGAAATCCGGCGCGAAAGCCAGAAACTGGCGGACAATTGGACCAGAGAATCGGCGGATCTTCAGGCGGAAATGGAAGCGGTTAAACAGGAATTCGAAGCCATTAAGTGGCGCAGGGAGAAAACCGCCGCTTATATGAATGACCTTGAAGACAAAATGACCGCCCTCAAAGCAAAAGAGCAGGCGGCTCGTGAAATCCGAAACGAGCTGGAGCCCTTTCTGGATCAAACCTTTCAAAAGTTGCAGGAATTCTCTCGAAACGATCTCCCCATGCTCATGGAAATGCTGGCCCCCCGACTCCGAAAAGTGGCCACAATCCTCAATAACGCCGACGCAAACATCGTCCAGAAGACGCGGAGCCTGCTCGAAACCACAACTCGGGCCGTGGAGTACGGATACTTTCCGGAGCCGGATGAGGCTGAAATTGACATCGACGGAAAGTTGATCCGAGTTCAACGCATCAACGTGGGCCGTCTGGCCCTGTTTGCCCTCAGCGGAGACGCCCGGGACGCCTGGAAATGGCATTTTGAAACAGACCGCTACGAACCGGTTCCCCATTTTGCAAGATCCATTCAGGAAGTCATTCAAATTACAGAGCGCTCCCGCCTGGTATCATTGGTGGAATTGCCCATGGAGCCTGTCAGGGAGCCGGCCAGGGAACCCGGGGAAGGGGAAAGCCAGTGAAATATGCACTCTGCCTCATATTCCTGACCCTGCTCCCTGCCGGACTCTCGGCCCAGGAAGAAAAATTCAAAGCGGTGGTCCGGGAGGTTCAGGAAGACCTGGGGGAGGCACGGAAAGAAAAAGCCATAACCCGATCCGAAGCGGCCCGGCAACGCGCACGTCTGAAAAAAGATATCGAGGGCCTCAAAATGCGCGTCAAGCGAGAAAAAGCGGCCCTTGATGCAGATGAAAAAAAACTTCTTTCCATGCGGGAAGAACGCCTCAAACTGGAACGGGACATTCGGGCTCACACAGGGCATATGAAAGAGCTGGATGCGGTGTTGCGGGATTTTGCACGTGATTTTTCGGGGCTTGCGGAACGGTCCCCCTATTCCGGCGAAAACCCGGAACGGTTGACCACCCTCAAGGACTTTCTGAACACGGAAAAGATCCTCGGGATCCAGGATATCCGGACCCTGGTAGCGCTGGCATTTGATGACATGACCGCGTCATCACAAATCATCAGGCGCGAGGGAGTCATCGTTGATCGCCAGGGCCACGAAGTGGAAAGCGACATCATACGGCTCGGGAATCTCACAGCCATCTACCGGGAAAACACCCATGTGGGTTATCTCAGTACAAGCCCCGCATCCGGGCGCCTTCTGGCGGCGGCTTCACCCGGATGGAGCGTTGGAAGAAACCTGAAGCGCTACTTTAAGGGAGAGACGGATGCGGTCTACGTGGATATTTCGGGAGGCGTCGCCGTAAAGCAACTGTCGCGGCGAACGACCCTCTGGGAACAAATTCGAAGCGGGGGGTTGCTCATCTGGCCTATCCTCTTGGTGGGTCTTGTGGCCGTCATCCTGGTACTGGAACGTCTGTTTTTTCTGGGCAGGGTCAGCCAGAATACGGACAAGCTCATGACCCATGTGACGGAACTGGTGGAAAAGGGCGATTACAAAGGGGCCGTGCAATCCGCCGAAGCCCAGTCGGGACGTCCCACCGGCAATGTTCTGAAGGCGGGCCTTGGACAACAGGGACAACCCCGGGATATCATCGAAAGCAGTCTGGCGGAGGCCATCTTAAAGGAGACTCCCCGCCTGGAGCGATTTCTGCCCGCCCTCAAGGTTCTGGCTGCCATCGCCCCCCTTCTGGGCCTCCTGGGTACCGTGACCGGCATGATCAACACCTTTCACGTCATCACCGTTCACGGCACGGGCGACCCCAGACTTATGGCCGGCGGCATCAGCGAGGCGCTCATCACCACGCAACTGGGTCTGGCAGTGGCCATCCCCATTTTGGTCATTACCGCCCTCTTGGGCCGAAAGGCCAGCCGTATCGCCTCGGATATGGAGGAAAAGGCCATGGCCCTGATCGCCGCGCTCCTGCGAGACCAGAGGCTCCCCGATGGAAGCGCTTGAAAGCATATGGGCCTCCATTCAAACCGGTGGCCCGGTGATGTTCCCGCTCATCGTGGTCTCCGTCTGGATGTGGCATCTGATCGCCCTGAAAGTCCTGTGGGTGTTTCGCGTGCGGCGAAATCGTTTGGGGATGTCCCAGGCGCTTGAATACATGTCCAGCAGGAAGTCCGGTTTCTCCAAAGAGACCGTACTCAACGACCAGGGGCCCAAAGGCGAAGCCCTCGCCCATTTTCTGGGCCATCGCCGTTTCGACCCCGAAAGTGATCGGATCATGTGGGAAGCGGCCGTTCAGCGGCAGATTTCCCCGCTCAACCACCACATGAGCGCCATATTGGTACTGGCCGCGGTGGCGCCCCTGTTGGGATTGCTGGGGACTGTCACGGGAATGGTGGACACCTTCCGGGTGATCGGTATGGAGGGTACGGGAAACCCCCAGGCTCTGGCATCGGGTATCGAGGAAGCGCTTGTGACCACGCAGACAGGTCTTCTCATCGCCATACCCGGCCTGCTGGTGGGCCAGACGCTTCGAAAACAGATTAAGAATATTCAAGGGGACCTCATGATATTCTATCGGGCCGTGGATCAGTGGCTGGAAAGGAGGCAGAATCATGTTTAGGGTAGGCAGCAGCCTCGGGAGCATGAACAAACAGGATAACAGCGACGCCGAAATCAACATGGCGCCCCTTATCGACATGATTTTTATTCTTCTGATCTTTTTTCTGGTAACCGCAACGTTTGTGAGGGAATCCGGTGTGGAAATTCAACGGCCGGAAGCGGCATCCGCAGAAAACAAAGACGCAGCCGGCATCTTTATTGCCGTCACTCAGGATGGGGACATCTTTGTGGACAAAAGCCGGGTCGATCTCAGGAGCGTACGGGGTATTGTGGAACAGTTCCTTCTGGAAAACCCGTCGGGCGCCGTCATGCTTGAGGCGGACCGCAACAGTATGACCGGTCGGATGGTTCAGGTCCTGGATCAATGTCGCATGGCAGGCGCCGAAAACATTGCCGTTTCAACGGTCAGGAGTGACTCATGAGTGCCATCCGGGGGAACCTCAAAACCGACCGGCGCATCTCTCGCATGGCCGTTGCTTTGACACTCTCCCTGCTGGTGAACGCTGCTATTTTTGCCGTGGCCCCCGTGCTCCTGGATAAACGGATCGTTTCAAAATTTTCGAGGCATGCCTTGTTGAACCTCATGATGCCCCTGAGACCCAAACCGGTGGAACCGGACATGGACGAACCTGAACTTCTGGACGAGTTGCCCCAACTGGAACTGGCCCCCATGGAAACGGAAATGGAAACGGAACTCCCGGCGCCCCCTGAAGTAACACCCCCTGAGCTTGAAATGCCCGAGATGGAAGTGCCCCCCTTACGTCCACCCATGCCTTTGGACCGGATGACACCCGAAGCGCCCACGCTGGAAATCGACATGAAATCCCTTTCAGCATCGTCGGTCCCCCTGGCGGTCAACGTACCCCGAACCGTTGCCAAAGCCCCCACAGTGTCACAGGACACCAGGGGAAAGTCCGAAAACCCGGAATATTCCATTGGGGAGGTGGATTCAAAACCGGGGCTGCTGGGGCAGGCGCTGCCGCCTTATCCCCGCAGAGCCCGTCGAAGGGGCATCGAAGGGTGGGTGAAAGTTCGCTTTCTGGTGACAAAGAATGGACGTGTTGAAAATCTAACGGTTTTACAGGAATCTCCCACAGGGGTCTTTAACAAAACCGTTATGAAGACTGTTCCCCGATGGCGCTTTAAACCCGCCAAAAAAGACGGCCAACCCGTGGATGTATGGGTGGAGCAGACCATCAATTTCGAGATGGAAAAACAATGATGAAGCTGGAGATTACAATCCTGATTATCATATTCACCTTTTTAGGCAATAGTGTATCCGCACAAAATTGTCCAAAAGATCCTTCACCCGTCTCATATGATCTTCACCTTGCCTTAACCCATGCGGAAAAGGAGATGGAAACGGGGTACCATCAAAAAGCCCTGGGACTATTGGCTGATTATGCCCGAAAAAACCCCTCGGAAGCACATCCTCAGCTCCCTTTTCTAAGGGGACTTGTTACCTATCAGCTCAAACGGTTTCATGATTCTGAAGTTTTTTTCAGGGCGGCCGTCAAACAAGATCCCTGTTTTGGTGAAGCCTGGCAAAATCTAGCTGCCGTTTATAACCGGCAACACCGTTATGCGGAGGCGGCCCAATCCATGGAAAAGGCGTTTTCACTGTTAAGACCTGAAAATTCTGGGCTTCAATATCAGGCCGCCCTATTCCACATCATGGCCAAAGACCCGAAAAGAGCCATTTCCCTGCTTCAAGAAATGGTCCGAAAGCCGAAGGCCAAACGTCAGTGGTTCCTCCTTCTGGCCGATACCTTGAAAAAACAAAAAAAGAGTGGTGAAGCAGCCCTCGTTCTGCAAAACGCCGCAAAACGTTTCAAAGCCCCGGAGCTCCAGTATCAGGCAGCTCTTCTTTATGTGCATTCAGGGGCCCCTAAAAAGGCCCTCCCGCTTCTCAAAAGACTCACCGTTAGGACCAAACCTAAAGTTGAATGGTTTGTGGCCTTATCCCATGTTTACGCTTCCCTTTCACAGCCGGCAAATGCCGCAAGGGCAATGGAAAAGGCGGTCCGGTTGAAACCCAATTCATCCCGAAACTACCGGGCCGCCTGTTTGTGGATAGAGGCCGATCAACCGAAAAAAGCACTCCCCCTGCTGAATGATCTGTGCAAAACGCCCAAACCCCGTTCAAAATGGCGCGCCTCTCTTGCCCATGTCCTGGAAAGTTTAGGGGAAAACGATGAAGCCGCCAAACTCCTTGCGAGTGGAAACATCGGGGAGAAAAACCCATCCGATAGTTTCAGATCGGCCCTTCTGCATCTTAAAAACGATGCCCCCCAAAAGGCGCTCCCCCTTCTTGAAACCCTCTCTAAAAATGCCAATCCAGAGACCCAATGGCTCATGGCCCTGTCTGCCACCCTGGACAAACTCAATCAACCCGAGGAAGCGGTAACGGTTATGGAAAAGGTGGATCCGAAATCCCCTGCACTCTCCTCAAATATGCGTCTTCAAGTCGCCATCTTCTGGCTGAAACACGACAATCCCAAACGTGCCCTCTTCCTGCTGGATAGTATGCCTAAGAATCCACATGTATCCAAAAGCTTCCGTTTGGCTCAAATTGAGGCCCTGGTGCGGACGGGCCAGGCGCAAGCTGCCCATGTTCCGTTAAAAACCCTCCTGAATCAATACCCGCAGGATGAAAAAATCTGGCGGTTGGCAGCTTGGATCGCCCTTGAACAGAAAGCGTACGGGAAAGCCGCAGCGGCACTGGAAGTGGCCTTCCGCCTTAAACCGCCTGCATCCGGAGACTTTAAAAGGCTTGGAAATCTTTACCGGCTTGCGAGGGTTCCTCGAAAGGCCGCTGAAGCGTATATCACCGCTTTTGGAAAAAGCCCTACCGCCGGCGATCTGGACCTTCTGGCCCAAACCTATGGGGACGCCCATCAAATGAAAGAGGCCCTCGCCGCCGCGACCCGGGCCGCAAAACTCGCCCCCACTGCCAAACGATTGTCCCGATTGGGTCTGATGCATATGGAACAACAGGATTGCCAAAAAGGGATGGCAGCGTTTCAGAAGGCGGCACAACTCGAAGACCCGGAAGGGGTTAACAGCTTGCGTATGGGCTACGCAGCCTGGAAACTGGACCAGCTGGCTTCCGCCAAAACCGCCTTCCAATCGGTCCTTCAAAAAGCGGATTCAGGAAGCCGAAATGCCGTAAAAGCATCCAAGGCCCTCAAAACAATCGAACAAATGATGAAACGACAATAAACGAGCGTTTTCAATTGAATCCCCCACGGATTCAATTGGATGCTTGATCCAATGCAAAAAAAGGAAAAACATCCATGATCATCAACTCGGATTCGGAATATATACACGGCGGGGTCCCCAAAACAGACATGCAGCGGCTGGACGTTTCAGAAAGACGGGTGCTGGACTTCAGCGTCAACCTCAATTTTTTTGGACCGCCCCCCATTATAAAAGAAAAATGGCCGGAGCTGTTTGAAACCATCGAACAGTATCCCAGCATAAACGGGGATGGCGTGGCCGGTTACTATCAATCGGCCTGTGGCGTGTCTCCCCATAATTTTTTAGCCGGTAACGGCTCCACTGAACAGATCTATCTCGTGGCCAGGGTGCTCAAATACCGGCGTGCCGCCATCATCACCCCATCATTCCACGATTATGAACGGGCATCGATTTTGGCAGGCGCCGAGGTTCTTCGGTGCCCCCTGTCTCCCCACGTTGATTTCGCCCTACCCCCAAAAGAAGAGCTGATTGAGATCATGGAAAAGGTTGATGCGCTTTGGATCGCACGTCCCAACAACCCCACTGGCAACCTGTTTGACAAAAACCTGATTCTGGAACTGGCCGACCAATTCCCTGAAAAATGGTTTATCGTGGATGAGGCGTTTGTGCAATTTTTAGATGACTGGAAAGAGAAAAGTTTGCTCACCGAAGACCCTAAATCGAATGTCCTGGTGCTCAACTCACTCACCAAGTTCTACGCTGTTGCCGGCCTACGGTTGGGCGGAATCGTGGGGCATGAAAAAGTCATCTCCCGAATGAAGCACGCCAAGGAACCCTGGGCCATTAACGGTATCGCTGATCGGGTGGCATCCCTTCTCTCGGATTGCGGCGATTACGATGAAAAAAGCCGTTCCGCCCACAATGAAGAAAAAGAAAGGGTTTTTCTGGCTCTCAGGGATATGGACGGCATTCTTCCCTTTCAACCTTCCGTCAATTACATTTTATGCCAATGGCTCATGACCGATAACCTGGACCAGCTGTTGGCCCACCTTCTTAAAAAAGGTCTGTACTTACGGGATTGCCGGAATTTCCCGGGGCTCGAAAAGAATTTCTTTCGGATAGGTCTCAGACTTCCAGAGGAAAATAATCACCTGCTTTCGGCATTGTCCTCATTTAAAGCATCTTAAAGGGAAGAGAAGAGAAAATGGGCAAACCACTCCCTGCCTGTCCGTGCTGGGTACGGGATCGGACGTGGGGAAAAGCATCATCGCCACCGCCCTCTGCCGGATATTTTCCGACATGTGTGGAAAATGGGGACATCCTATAATGCTCCTGTCAAGAAAAATTTCCAAAAAATGTAAACATCGCAATAACAGATAGTTACGGT
>JABGPV010000190.1 GCA_018644785.1 Deltaproteobacteria bacterium
TGACCCCCAAGGGGAAAATGAAATTCCGAAAAGAAGACCATCAGGCCCTTCAGGAGATGTATGCGTTTCAGCTGGATACCAAACCCGATGTGGAATGGGCCATCCCCGTATGCATCAAAGTGCTCTCCATGGAAGAGACGGCGCCTCCGATAATGAACAAAAAGTAGATCTCCATGTTCTGGTAAACCCACGCGGGCGGATTGTCCGCGTGGGTTTACTGAAGGTGATTCAGATGCATGTAAGTCCCATCGTAGAAACCAAAGACCTCACCATCCGTTTCGGGGGTCACGTGGCCGTGAGCCGGGTGAACCTTCAAGTGGAACCGTTTGTCTTAAAATCCATTATTGGACCCAACGGCGCCGGAAAGACCACCCTGTTCAACCTGATGACGGGACAGTATAAGCCGTCCGAAGGAAGTATATTTCTTAAAGGGGAAGACATCACCCGTTTAAGCGCCGTGGACAGGACCCGCCTGGGAATGGGCCGTTCTTTTCAGCTGACCAATATCTTTCCCGTGCTGACGGTTCTCGAAAACGTTCGGGTCGCTATCCAGTCCAGGGAAGGCATCGGCTTGAACTTCTGGAAAAATTATCTCCATTTCTCCAGCATGGAAGACGAAGCCTACGAACTTTTGAAAGATGTCCTTCTGAACGAAAAATGGGCCATGCCGGCCAGTTCTCTCACCCATGGGGAACAGAGAAAACTGGAGATTGCCATCCTTCTGGCCCTGAAACCGGAGATCCTCTTCCTGGATGAGCCCACAGCCGGCATGGGCCAGGAAGAAGTCCCGGCCATTCTGGACATCCTCCATCGGATCAAAGACGCAAAGGACCGCACCATGCTCCTGGTAGAGCACAAAATGGACATGATCATGACCCTGTCGGACACCATCGCGGTCCTTCAGGAAGGGGAATTGATTGCCGACGGTCCCCCTGATGAGATTCATAAGAGCAAGGCGGTTCAGGAAGCCTATCTCGGTGGAGGTGCAAGGCGTGAATAAGACAATTCTAAAAGCCGAGGGAGTCCACACTTTTATTGAACAACACCATATCCTTCAGGGGGTTTCCTTTGACGCCAAAGCCGACGCAGTGACCGTTCTTATCGGTCGAAACGGTGCAGGCAAGAGCACGACCCTCAAGACCGTCATGGGCCTGCTTCCGGCTGCAGAGGGAAAAATCACTTATTACGGGAAAGAAATCCAGAAAAATAAACCCTATGAAATTGCTCGAATGGGAATCGGTTTTGTTCCGGAGCATATGGGAATCTTTTCGGAGCTTACGGTAGAGGAAAACATGCGGGTGGCCATGCTGGTGGAAGATGATGCCACGGCCCGCAGGCTGGAACGGGTCTTGAGCATGTTTGCGGCGCTCAAGAAATTCTGGAAATCCAAGGCAGGGAACCTGAGTGGCGGGCAGAAACAGATGCTTGCCATCGCCAGGGCCATTGTGAACGACACTTCCCTTCTGCTCATTGATGAGCCCTCCAAGGGGTTGGCGCCGATTATCGTGGATGTGGTCATCGATTCCATTAACCAGATCAAGGAACGCAGCGTGGTCGTGTTGGTTGAACAGAATTTTTATATGGCCAGTTCGGTGGGCGACGATTATTTCATCCTGGACGACGGAAGGGTTGTGCACAGCGGTCGGGTGGAAGAGCTGGTCCAAAATGAGGAATTACAGAGCCGTTATCTCGGAATCTCCAAAGTTGAGGATTGAAATTTATGAAAACAGGAGCAATTTTCAATGGCTGAAAACATATTCAAGCGTTGGAACCAGGAGTTCACCCTGGCGGGAGCAGGGATTCTTCTTTTATTGCCCCTCCTTGCCATACAACCGAAAACCTACCTTACCCTCACCATCGCGGGCCTGGCCATGGGGATGCTTCTGTTCCTGGTTGCCTCCGGCGTCAGCATTATTTTCGGACTGATGGATGTTCTGAATTTTGCCCATGGGGCCCTGTTTGCATGGGGGGCCTATGTGGGGTTTTCGGTATTCCAACTCCTCATGAAATGGGTGGAGGCGGATTCCGTCCTGCAGAATCTTGCCGTCTTCCTCATGGCTATGGTGGCTGCCATGGTTACAGTGGCCGTTTTGGGTATTATTCTCGAAAGGGTTGTGGTGCGCCGGGTCTATGGAAATCACCTCTTCCAAATCCTCATCACGTTCGGTGCAACCATCGTCTTGGTGGAACTCATCCGCGTTTTCTGGGGACCCAACGACGAAGTCACCACCGTTCCCCTCACCTTTTCGGGGAACTGGGATGTCATGGACGTCATCGTCAGCAGATATCGGATCATCTGTATTTTCCTGGGGGCCATGGTCTATGGCGTGATTCAGCTCATCCTCAAAAAGACAAAGCTGGGGACCATCGTGCGGGCAGGCGTCGAAGATCGGGACATGGTCCAGGCCATGGGACACAACATTTACCTGCTTTTCACGGGGGTTTTTGCCGTGGGCGCGGGGCTGGCGGCCCTGGGAGGGGTGGCCATGTCCATTTTCAGTCTGCAGGTATACCCCGACATGGGGGGGACCTATCTCCTTTTCGCATTTATCGTGGTCATCATCGGAGGTCTGGGAAGCGTGACAGGTTCCCTGGTGGGAGCGCTGATCGTAGGCCTCAGCTACAACTATGTGGCTTATCTGGTGCCCTGGGCGGCTGCCGGGGTTAACGTCCTCATAATGATTATCATTCTTCTCATCCGGCCCACCGGCCTTTTTCAAGCAGGAAAGTAGAGAGGTATGTCAATGGCAGAAGCAACACCGGTCCAGATATTCCATATGGAGGAAAAGAGAAGGCAGTACCATAGGGCCAGCTTTTATCTCAAAATCTCTGTGGTGGCGCTTTTTCTCCTGGTACCCTTTCTGTTCCCTTCGTTTAAGACCGTTGATCTTGCCGTTCAGATCATCATCTTCGGGGCTCTGGTAGCCAGTTTCGACATCCTTTTGGGCTATACGGGAATTCTCTCTTTCGGGCACGGCATGTTCTTCGGCTTGGGCGCCTACTCCATGGCCTTTCTGCTCGGAAAGTATGGGATGCCCTCCTATTCCAATCTGGCCCTGGGGTTTATGGTTGCCGCTGCCGCTTCAGCAGTCCTGGCCATGCTCATCAGCTTCCTCACCCTTCGCGTCAAAGCCATCTTTTTTGCCATGATCACCCTGGCCATTGCGGAACTGGCCATTGTTCTCTTCACCAAACTGAGCGGGCTTACGGGCGGGGAGGATGGGATCAGTTTCATGACGCCGGGGATTTTTTCGGTGGCGTTTTCCATTGGGACCTTCATGGGAGTCGAGATTACCGGCAAGATCATCACCTACTATTTTATCCTCCTCTCCTGTACGGCGCTTTTCCTGGCCATGCTCCGGTTTACGCACTCTCCCCTGGGTCGCGTCCTTCAGGCCATTCGGGACAACGCTCAGCGAGCGGAGGCCCTGGGCAACAGGACCTTCGTGTATCAGAGCATCTCCATTACCTTCGGCTGCGTCATGGCCGCCCTGATCGGCTGCTTATATGCCATGTGGATGGAATACGTGAATCCGGAGTCAAGCCTGGGAGTTATGACCATTATGCTGGATGTTCTTCTCATGGTCATCATTGGTGGGATGGGGACTTTGTACGGCGGGATTATCGGCGCCGCCTTTTTGAAAATCACCCAGACCTTCCTCCCCGACCTTCAGCACCTGGCAAAGGATCTGTTTCCCGGGGCCCTGCTGCTGCATAATATACTGGAGCGATGGCTTCTCCTTTTTGGAATCCTTTTCATCCTGGTGGTCATCTTCTTCCCCAAAGGCGTTATCGGATCGGTGAAGGAACGGATGTCGCGAAAGGAAAATACAACATAGCGTTTCAAATAAAGGAGCATATAACATGACTGAACCCATTATGAAAACCGCCGCAGGCCACGGGGTGAAAATTCATCTGGCCCAATGGGGCGATGAGGGCAAGCCCATCCTCTGCATTCACGGCATTACGGCCAACTGCCGGTGCTGGGATGTGATGGCATCAAACCTGAGTCCTGATCACCGTGTCATTGCCATGGACCTGCGCGGAAGGGGCCGTTCGGGAAGTCCTGATTCCGGATACTCTATCACGCATCACTGCAAAGACATCCTGGCGATCCTTGACGATCTGAATATGGAAAAAGCGATTATCATGGGGCACTCCCTGGGTGCTTTTATCGCAATGGCTTTGGGGGCTCAGTATCCGGATCGGGTGGACCGCATCATCCTGGTGGATGGGGGCGGAAAATTATCGGAAATTCAAATGGTGAAGGTTTTCAAGGGAATTAAACCGGCGCTGGACCGCCTGGGCCGGATCTTCCCATCATTTGAAAACTACCTGGACCATATGAAAAACGCTCCGTTTTTCAAAGAGTGGACCCCGGCCCTTGAAACCTATTACCAATATGAGATCGAAGAAGTGGATGGCGGGGTTCGTTCCAGCATCAATCCCGCGCACATCCAGGAAGAGCGTGAAAACCTGGGAAAGATGGACGTCTCTCAATTTTATGAGAAAATCTCCTGCCCGATGCTGATCCTTCGTGCCACGGACGGGATGGTCGCCGAAGACGACCTTCTCCTGCCCCGGGATGTGGCTGAGACGATGACTCAGAAAATTCCCCTTGCCCGATATGTGGACATCCCGGGAACCAATCATTATTCAATTATTTTTGAACAAAATGAGTTAAGAGATCTCGTCATCCGGGAATTCTTAGAAGAATAGGGACGGCTAAACAGGGTACAGGCTGGGCAGAATAGGCCGCAAACGGCGGTGAGTTTTTTATCTGGATGAAAATCCCTTTTCGTTTTCATGAGTTCTCCAATATTGAAGGAAATTGGAAATAGCATCTCTATATGGCATCCTTTCGCCTAACCAGGATCATTTTGTCCATTATCACATCCAACCCGCCTAAACTCAAGTGTTGCGTATGGAATAAAGGTCGGACTGTAAAGAGCCCTGAAAAGTCTCGCGTTGGGCCTCTTTTCCGGCCGCCGCCAAGAACCCTCAATTGTTTTTGTGACTGAAATTTTAACTTTTCGTGATAACTCCTTCCTTTTCATGCTTATCTTTATTTCAAAGCGACAGTCGCCATGAACACACCATTCAGAGTTTGACCCTTAAAAATGGAAACCCTTTTTCAATAAGGAGATGATGATATGAAAGCGATACTACTTGTTATAACGCTCGCATTTACCGGTGCCCTCTTTGTCGGTTTAAGTGCCTTTGGAGACCCTGTAATGGGAAAAGATAAAGGAGATAAAGAAATGATGGGAAGCTCGGATCAGCTGACAACGGCTACCTTTGCCGGGGGATGTTTCTGGTGTACGGAGTCGGATTTCGAGAAACTGCCGGGTGTCCAACAGGTGATAAGCGGTTACACCGGGGGCCGGGAGGAAAACCCCACTTACAAGCAGGTGTCGAGCGGAAAGACGGGACACGCGGAAGCGGTGCAGGTGAATTATGACCCTCGGAAAGTCTCTTATGAAACCCTGCTTGATTTTTTCTGGCGCCACGTGGATCCCACGGACCCGGGAGGGCAATTCGTGGACAGGGGAAGGCAATACCGGAGCGCGATCTTTTACCATGATCAAGAACAGAAGCGCCTGGCTGAGGTCTCGAAAAAGGCCCTGGATGCTTCGGGAAAATTCCATAGGCCCATTGCAACTGAGATCGTGGCGTTCGAAAAATTTTACCCGGCCGAGGCCTATCATCAGGATTTCTATAAAACCCACGAAAACCGTTACAAATCCTACCGCCGGCATTCCGGACGCGATCAATTCATCGAGCGTCATTGGGATAAAAAGGAACTCGATTTTTCGGACCACGCGGTCGAAGGAAAATACCAAAAACCCACCCGCGAGGAATTGAAGCGGAAACTGACGCCCTTACAGTATAAGGTCACCCAGCGAGACGGGACGGAGCAGCCTTTTTACAACGAATACTGGGACAACAAAAGGGAGGGAATATATGTGGACGTGGTTTCGGGTGAGCCGCTTTTCAGCTCCCGGGAAAAGTTCAAATCAGGAACCGGGTGGCCCAGTTTCACCCGGCCTCTGGCGCCGGAAAATGTTGTGGAAAAGGAGGACCGAGGTCTTTTCATGGTTCGTGTGGAGGTCCGCAGCAATCACGCGGATTCCCACCTGGGTCATGTTTTTCCGGACGGCCCGGCGCCCACGGGTCTGAGGTATTGCATCAATTCTGCATCCCTTCGTTTCATCCCTGCGCAGGACCTTGATAAGGAGGGTTATCCGGAATTCAAGAATCATTTTGCGACCGGAAAATGATGGAGACAAAGGGCGCCAAACCGCCACAGGGTAGGCGCGCCTTTATCCATCAAATACGACTCAGGTGGACGGGATGTTATTTTTTTCCACAGAGACTTTGTACACATATTTTACCCATTCGCTTCCATAGCGGTCCTCGGCTACAATCCGCAGGGGGAACCCATGTTTGCGGGGAAGCGGTTTCCCATTAACTTCGTAGGCCAAAAAGACTTTACCCATTTGAATTTCGTCGATGGGAAAACTCTCCACCTTTTCATAATCTCCTTCCGGCCCGTAGAAGACCACGTGGGTTGCCCCTTTCTCCGTCTTAGCCCTCCGCAACAGCCGATCCATGGCGATCCCTTTCCAGCGTCCGTGAATCGCGAAAAATCCGGGGCATATGAGGAGGATCTCCTTTTCCATTGAAGGGAGGGCTTTCACCTCCCCATAGGTGAGGCTGAGTGGCGCCCTGATGGCACCCTTCACCATGAGACGCCATTTGTCCAAATCAACCGTGTGGTCTGTGATGCCCATGGTCTCAAAATCCTTGAGCGGGGTCACCTCCAGATTCCGGGTATCGAATGATTCCGGGTTTCTTTGTATCAGGGTCTCCATCTTTGTTCCCTTGGGCAGAATGATCTTTTTCGTCTTTCCGTAAACATTTTTGACAAAAGACGCAAGCGGGGAGAAAAGAATACCAGCGCCGGCAATGAAACCGAGTGCTTTCTGAAAAAATTCTCTGCGGTTTTCCATTTCGGGTCTCTCCATTTTTGATGTTTGTTTTTTATAATACGCCTAAGAAATCACGGAAGAATCACGGGAAAGTTACAGTTGTGTAAAATTCGGGGCGAAATGGGAAAAAATCAGTTGCTCTGATTATTCGGGAGATTGAATGAAAAGGTTGTACCGTAATTGAGAAGGCTTTCCACATGGATGTTACACTGATGGAGTTCAAGGATACGTTTGGCAATGGCCAGGCCCAATCCATGATGCCCGGCGCCTTGCCCTCGGCCTTTGTCCCCTCTGTAAAAGCGTTCAAAGATGTGCGGAATTTCCGCTTCCGGCATGCCCACCCCCGTATCACTTACCTTCACGGTAATTGCCCCGTGATCGAATTTGAGACTCAAGCCGACCGTTCCCCCTTCCGGCGTATAGTTGAAGGCATTTTCCAGCAGGTTTTCAAGAACCCTTTCCAACAAACCGATGTCCCCGTGGGCCAAAGGCATTTCTTTTTCAATGTCCGTTTTGAAAGTGATCCGTTTTTCTTCGGCCTTTAACCTGAACTTAAGGCCCACATCCTGCGCGAGTTCTCCCAGGTTAAAGTACTCCTGCCGAACTTCGGTTTTCAGACTCTCGAGCTTGGCAAGTTCCATCAACTCATCCACCAGTTTGCTCAATCGCTCACAGTGATGTATGGCGATTTCCAGGTAGGATCGTCGTTTTTCCCCACTAAGGTTTTCTTCTTTGAGCAGGAGGGTTTCCATATAGCCCCGAAGGGTCGCCAGGGGCGTGCGCAGGTCATGGGACACGTTCGCCACCATTTCACGACGTGCGTTATCCGAATCCTTCAACTGGTCCATCTGAACCTGAATCCGTTCCGCCATCTGCTTGAAGGAGGACGTCATAAGGTCGATTTCATCGGCCGGAATGGCGTCTTTACCTTTCGGAAGCTTTATGACCTCCAGGCGTTGACTTCTCCGAAAAGCGTCCATGACGCCGGCGAGGCGACGAAGGCGGCCGGTCAAAAAACCGAAAACGATCAATCCGGCAATCAACGCGAACAGAAGACCTGCCAAGATCATCCAGGCGCTTAATTGGAGGATATAACTGCCTTTCATCATCTGGACCACGCTGTCGTAACTCTCCCCTCCGAGGATTACATAAAGATACCCCTGGAGTTTGCCGGTTTTGGGGATGCGGGCCGCACTGAAAACCTTTTTGGCGTTTAGGCTTCGGGGGTCATCCCCCAGGATCGGAATCATGGGCCTGTCCTCGATCCATTCCCGGATGGGGCCCAGGTCAACCCGCTTTCGTTTTATTTTTTCAAGGGGAGCTGAAAAGGCCAGGATGCGGCCCTGAGGATCCAGAAGATATATCTCTACAGCGGGGTTGATGACCATCAGCATATGGAAGATTTCATCGAGGGCCTTGCGGTTGATGCGGTTGTTTTCCATGAGCAGTTTCTCTTTTACGATCTGCTCCGCCAGGCGGGCATTTAATTTCTGAATTACCTCTTGGTGATACATGCCCGTGGAAAACACCGTGACGGCAACAAAGCAGAGGCCTACCAGAAAAAAAAGCCCTGCGAGTACGGCTGCCAGTTTAGAGTAGAGTGACTTGAACATCTCGGTTACTGCCCTCAAACGTCCGGTTCCGCGAATTTATAGCCGACGCCCCAGACAGTGAGAACATACCGGGGTCGGGCCGGATCCTCCTCTATTTTTGCTCTCAAGCGGTTGATATGGGAATTGACCGTGTGTTCGTAGCCGTCATGGCCGTATCCCCAGACCTGATCCAGCAACTGGCTCCGGGTATAAACCCTTCCGGGGTTCCCGGCAAAATGGTAGAGAAGATCAAACTCCTTTGCCGTGAGTTCAACACTTTTGCCCTTATGCGTAACATTTCTTTTTTCAGGATTTATGACGATATCCCCGGTCCGAATCATTTCCCCGCCACCCGCCGAAACCTCAGATTTTAAACTCTCCATGCGTCTAAAGATCGCTTTCACCCTGGCCATCAATTCTCTGACGCTGAAGGGTTTGACCACATAGTCGTCGGCCCCCATCTCAAGTCCCAGTACCCGATCTAATTCGGAAGACTTTGAGGTAAGCATCAGTATGGGGGTATAAACGGATCGGTTTCTCAAACGTCTGCAGATCTCAAGGCCGTCCAGGCCCGGCAGCATGAGATCAAGGATGATCAGATCATAATCCCCTGACTCAGCTGTGGCGAGCCCCGCCGTACCTTCAAAGGAAAGGGTTACCTCATGGGAAAGATCCCGCAGGTGCAGTTCGAGAAGGCGGGCCAAATCCTCGTTGTCTTCAATGATCAGAATTTTCTTGCGCATAGGATGGCATCCTTTTAGGCAAAAGAGTCGGAGAACAGGATTCTAGGGGTCGCCCCTGCACGTTTTTAAATGAAACACAAATTCTCCAATAAGACAACCCCACAGAATCCAATAAAAGTCAACAGGCAGTTTCAAATGAAATTTGGAGAGGACCATAAACCTGCCGAAAGTGGAATTAGAGCAAAATAAGTTTACATTTCTGGGTCCAAGGGTTATCCAATGCCATAAGCATCAAATCATTTTTTTAGGGAGGCTATGCAATGGCAACACACAGGGTTATCATATTTAAGCCCTTTCCTTTTGAGATAGGACAAAAAATTCATATTGATGGAGGTCCCAGAAAGGGCGACTGGGAAGTCATTGATGCGGCCGAACGCAAAGTAAAACTTCGATGTCCCGTCTCTTTCAAAGAATTTAATTGGGACCGATTCTGTTATTTTACGGAAGAGCAGGATGGTGTTGAATGGCCGAAAAGGGACTGAGGGAACTTCCAAAAAACAATCTACGCATCCTGTTTGCCCTTTTGCCCGTCTTCTACGTTGTGATAACAGGCACATAGCTCACTATGCACCTGCC
>JABGPV010000191.1 GCA_018644785.1 Deltaproteobacteria bacterium
AGGCCATGAAGCGGATCAAGATCCCCGGCTAGAGGCCGGGTGAAACTGGAACAATGGTGTGAGGAGTGATCGTTATGTCGGAGCAACCCCTGTTGGATGGAAAGAAGATCCTCATTGTGGACGATGAGGCTGACATATTGGATATGTTGGAAGAACTGTTGGAAATGTGTGATGTTGTCAAAGCTTCCACGTTTGAAGAAGCGAAAGATCTGTTGGAATCACAACATTTTGACATGACCATTCTGGATATCATGGGGGTTAACGGCTATGGTCTCCTGGAGATTGCCAACAAAAAGGATGTCCCCGCAGTGATGTTGACCGCCCATGCATTTACGCCGGGTAATCTGCTCCGATCTGTCAAAGAGGGCGCCGATTCATATCTGCCGAAAGAAGAAATGGGCAACATTGCCATTTTCCTGAATGACATCCTGGAGGCCATACAAGAAGGAAAAGACCCCTGGGAACCCTGGCAGGATAAGTTGCCCACCTCGTACTTCGAAAAGAGATGGGGCGCCATGTCAAAAGACACGACCCGGGACTTCTGGGAACAATTCAAGACCGGAATTAAAGAGAGAAAAAACCAGTAGTTATAGACCAGTTTTCCCTTGACGACCCGTTAGTATTTCGTTACAGTATTCTGCGGTTCAAATGAAGGAACCGTGTAACAAGGCGACGACAATATTTTTTGCGGAGGTGTCTGGTGGAAAATGCATCCATCTTCCTGACCACCCGTGAGACGATCCAAGCCATTATAACGGACTTCCGCCAGTATGACCCTCAAATCATCCTCTTTTCCGGCATCATCCGCCTGATTACGAACAACCGAACACATCTAAAACGAGAACCGGCAAAAAACGGTGCATGGATCAACCGCTCAGATACATCCCACATGAAATGGCTGGATGGCCCGGAACTGGTTGACTACATGTGTAACGCCATCGCTCAAACCAGGTGGCATCCCGATCTGTTGGCCGCAGCCTCGGCACGGGTTTTTCAGGCGCGGGCAAGGCCGGATATAGATGCAGATTCAGGGGAAGTGGGCGTACGGATTGAAACCAATATGGAAGATTTCCGCTGCCGTCAGTGCGGCGCTTGCTGCCGATACCTGGATTACCACAACGAGGTGACCGCAGAGGATGTGGCTCTTTGGAAAGCATCGGGACGAAGCGACATTCTGAAATGGGTCGATGAAATCAGCCGGGACGGGCACACGCAAGGGTATCGCGCATGGGTCATTCCCGGAACACGAAAAGAGGCTGATATCTGCCCGTTTCTGGAAAAAGAACCCGATAACCGGCGATGGCGTTGCCGCATCCAAGATGTGAAACCGGCCTTTTGCCGCCAATACCCCCTGAACCGAAAACATGCGATCATGTCAGGCTGCCGGGGATTTGAAAAAATCACACCTCATTAGAAGCCCACGGCAGGTTCCGGTTCACTTTGCAGAACACAGGTCCCTTTCTGAGGGATGCAAAGCAGGCCATGCACTCCTTGCAGGGGATAATTTCACGCTCCTTCCCAGCCAGAATCTTGCCCGCCGATTCGGGATCGGCAATCATCTGTCGACCCATGGCCACAAGATCCATCAACGACCCCTTAACGGATTTTCGGGCCATAGTATTTCCAAGTTTTCCGACACCGATCACCGGCAGGCCTGTTGCTTCTTTAACCGCCGCCACAAACGGAATATTTGCACCGGGGGGGTGTTCTTTTGAAAAAGCGGAAGCGGGAATCAGTATCTTTTTGCCATCCTGCTCATGCCAGGAACCCTGCGTAACCAGCGATACATCCAGCGCATCCACACCCGCTTCCGCAAGGGCCCGGCTCACCTCAAGGCCATCTGTCAGGGTCTGCCCCCCTTCCACATGCTCTACGACATTGAGACGAAAAAGAATGGGATAGTTCATTCCCAGCCTTTCCCGCACCGCTTTGACCACTTCAAGCGCCATTGTGGCTCGCCCTCGGGCATCTCCCCCATAGCGGTCATCCCGCTGATTGGTAAGAGGCGATAGGAACTGGCTGATCAGGTAAATGTGGGCGCCGTGAATCTCCACACCGTCAAAACCCGCTTTGGCCGCCCGGGCTGCGGCAACTGCGAAGTCAGAAACCATTGCATCAATCTGTTTCAGGCTCATGGAAAAAGGCGCAACGTCCGCCCTCAATAGGAACCCGGATGGCGATGCCCCCTGCATTTCCCCGCCGGAGGGAAAACACCGGGCCCCCGCGTGGTTAATCTGAAGCACCGCCGCAGCGCCTGATTTTTTAATGGTATCGGCAAGCCGCGTCATACCGGCCACCTGCCCGTCTTCCCACAGTCCGAGACTTCCCGGAACAATTCGGCCATCCGCCTGCACCGAGGCGGCCTCTACGATGACAAGCCCAACATCTTCTGCACGCTCTTCGTAAAATTGTACGACACCATCCGTAACCTGCCCATCAGGGCTACCACAGTTTGTGGTCAGTGGCGGCAGAACAACCCTGTTGCGCAGTTGCATTCCATTGATTGTCAACTGATCATGCAATGTAGACATTATGGTTCCCTCCCATATGGATAATTTCGAATGAACTCCTATTGAGATATTCCCATCGTACATGATCTTGAATGCCAGGCCAACCCCATAATTTATGTCTTGGCAATGTCTCTGGGTTGCGAATTTTTTTCACACCCAAACTATAAAATTTCATTGACAATGTTAGCTTCTGCGTATATACATAATTTCGTATATACATTAAAGTTACCCTATATAGCATACAGTTGTATAAGCGTGCCATAAACCTGGATTATGCTGTCTGAAAACAGCAGTGATGTTTTTGATTAACAAATTTTGTTAAGGAGGTTTGGCGTATTATGGATTTCTACCTGTTTGTTGAAGGACCGCTCCTCTGGATTGCCTTTATGACTTTCATTATCGGCAGTATTTTGAGGACTGCGATGTTTTTGGTGGTCTCTACCAAGAAGGATAAAATCATTTATCAACACTTCAGTTGGAAGTATGCCCTTACTTCCATTGTCAACTGGCTGCTGCCATTTAACAAGAGCGTAGCAAAGAACCCCGTATTCTCCATCCTCGGCTACATATTCCATATCTGCCTTATCATCGTCCCCATATGGCTGGCCGGTCATATCTCCCTTTGGGAAGAATCCCGCTTTGAATGGTCCTGGACACCCATACCGGACGGGCTGGCGGATTGGATGACCCTTATTTTTCTGGCCATCGCACTGTTCTTTCTGCTCAGGCGCATTTTTTCAGCCGACATACGCCTCATTTCCGGATGTGCAGACTATTTCCTCCTTATTATTACCGCATTACCATTTCTAACCGGATATTTTCTTACCCACGGAACTCTGGATAGCGTGGGGTTTTTGGGAGATAATATGACCCTCATTCATATGCTTTCTGGTGAACTCATGCTTATTTTAATTCCGTTCACCAAACTTTCACACTTCATATTGTTCTTCTTTTCCAGAGGCGCATCAGGCGTTGAATTTGGTCGTAGAGGATATTCCATCTAAAACCAACAGGACTATTTCAATTATTGGGGAGTTTGATTATGACCGAAGAGATAAAACCCGATGAGATCGTAAACTTCTTGAAACCCAGGCTCAATGCCCGTTTCAAAATGTGGCTGAATATCTGTGCCCGGTGCGGGCTCTGTGCCGATACGTGCCATTATTACACAGCCCATGGAAATGATCCCAAAATGATCCCATCCTACAAAGTGAGATTTTTAAGGGAAATACTTAAGAAAAAAGGGGAAGTAGACCGGGATTATTTGCAAAAGGTTTACGATACCGTTTTTCATGAATGTAACATGTGCCGCCGCTGTACGCTTTATTGCCCTTTTGGTATTGATATTGCGCTCATGATATCCCTGACCAGGGGCATGCTCTTTTCGCAGGGAATTGCGCCTAAAGGATTGGTAAAAGCCATCGATAATTACAAAGAGTTCGGAAACCAGATGGCCGTTACCGATGAAGACTGGGTTGAAACTGTGATTTGGGTGGAAGAGGAGATGGCCGAGGAGTTGGTGGGGTTGAAGATCCCCATTGACAAAAAAGGTGCAAAAATCATGTACACGGTCAACGCCAGGGAACCCATGTTTTACCCGCAGGATATGATGGAGGTGGCGAAAATTTTCTATGTGGCCGGGGAGGACTACACTTACTGCAGCAAGCCCGGCTGGGATGACACCAATCTCGCCATGTTCTGCGGCGATGTGAAGACAAGCAAACTGATTGTTGAAAATACCTTCAAACGGGCTGAAGAATTGGAGGTGCAACAGGTCGCGGTCACTGAATGAGGCCATGCTTATCGAGCGCTTCGGTACGAAGCGCCCACCTGGTTGGGTTTCACCCCCAAACAAGAAGTCGTTCATTCTGTGGAACTGTTTCACGATTATATACGGGACGGCCGCATAAAACTGAAGGAAAAGGTCAAGGAACCCACCACTGTCCAGGATCCCTGCAATGTGGTCAGGAGCGGAGGGCTGGCCGAGAAGAATCGCCAGTTGGCCGCCTATATATCGGAAGACTTCCGCCCCATGAAACATCAGGGGAATTACAACTATTGCTGCGGCGGCGGTGGCGGTGCCATGCCCATGGGCGGGGAGATGAAAAAAGACCGCCTTAAATGCGGAGCAATAAAGGCCGAGCAGATCCGCGAAACGGGTGCCAAAATCGTTTTTGTCCCCTGTCATAACTGTATCGACCAGATCCGAGACCTTTCAAAGGAATATGATTTGGGTATCAAGGCCATCCATTTCAAAGAGGCTATCTCTGAACATATGGTTATCCCGGAGGAAATGATTCCAAAAGATGAGGATGAATAGGCCGCTTTTACGAGTCGCTTGAACCACCATTGAAGCATGGGAAACTTCCAGCATTTAAGAAATATTTATCGCAGCCTCAGTTTTCGCTTGATCTTCTGGGTGGGGCTCATTCTGGCATTGAGTATTTCCGCCTGGGCCTATTATAACATTGGTCAACAGAAAAAACGGGCCATTGGAAATATTGTGGAAGGGGCGGACCGGCTGGGAAATACCATCAGGTTGGGAGTCCATTATGCCATGATGATCAACTCCCGGGAGGACATTACCCGTACCATCCTAAATATCGGGAAAGAAAAGAGCATAGAAAACATCCGCATCTACAACAAGGCCGGGGAGATCAGGTATTCAACCATCGCCGGTGAGGTGGGTAAGATAACAAACATCCGGGAAAAAGCCTGCTTTATCTGCCATAAAACAGATCCCCCTTCAGTCAATGTAGGTCTGGCACAAAGGACACGTATATTTGATTCACCGAAAGGGCAAAGGCGAATGGGAATCATCAGCCCCATTTACAATGAGCCGGGATGCGCCAGCGCTGCCTGCCATTTTCACCCGGAAAAAAAGCAGGTTTTGGGAGCACTGGATGTCGTTATCTCATTAAGAGACACAGACAAGGAGATTTTCTCTTATGAGAGAGGAATCATCCTTATGGCTGTTTTTATCTTTTTAGGGACATCCGGCTTCATGGCTATCTTTCTTCTGAGATTTGTGAATCGCCCCATCCGAAAATTGATTGAAGGGACACGGCATATCGGTCGCGGAGAATACGATTATTCAGTCGACTTGAAAAGAAATGATGATATCGGCCAACTGGCCACTGCCATCAACCAGATGGGCCGGAAGATCGGTGAAAACCAGGACGAGCTCAACAAACAGAAAGGAGAATATCAGAAACTCTTTGAGTCTGCCCCCTGCTACATTACGGTTCAGGACAGGGATTTCAGGCTGCTGAGATACAATCGAGAGTTTGCAGAACATTTTGACCCCCATTCAGGGGATTACTGTTATCAAGCTTATAAAGGCAGAAATGAAAGATGCGAAGTATGTCCTGTTTTAAATACCTTCGAGGACGGCCAATCCCATCACAGCGAAGAAGAAGGTGTCAACAAAGATGGAACAAAATCGTATTGGATGGTTCGAACCTCCCCCGTAAAGAACAAGCACGGTGAAGTGATTGCCGCCATGGAGATGTCCCTGGATGTGACGGCAATGAAGCACCTGGAATCGGAGGTGGAAAAATCAGAGGAGAAATACAGGAATATTTTCACCACCATACCAAACCCTGTTTTTGTCCTGGATCAATCAACCCTGGAAATCCTGGACTGTAATGACAATGCCACCGCGGTATATGGGTACGGCCAGGAAGAGATTCTGATGACGTCCTTTCTCAACTTTTTTGGAGCAGATGGGCGGAAGCAATACGAGTCTCAAATGAAGACATCCACCGCGCTGGATCGGGTGAAACATTATGGAAAAGACGGGAAGGTCATCTATGTGAACATCCGGGTTTCATCCACCGAATATCTGGGAAAAGGGGTTTTCCTGGTTACCATCAGTGATATTACCGAGCAGTTGCTGGCAGAACAACAACTGATTCAGGCAAGCAAAATGGCGACTCTCGGGGAGATGTCCACCGGGGTTGCTCACGAATTGAACCAGCCCCTCTCCGTCATCAAGACGGCGGGAAGTTTTTTGCACAAAAAGGTCCTGAAGGGAGAGGACATTGATGACGAAACCATGAAAACATTGACCGGTGAAATCAATGTTCAAGTGGATCGCGCCTCAAAGATCATCAATCACATGCGGGAGTTCGGTCGCAAATCAGATGTTGTTAGTGAGAAGGTTCAGCTGAATGAAGCCCTTGAACGGGCACTTGGAATCTTTCGCCAGCAGTTGAAACTGAGAGAAATCGAGGTCGTCATGGATCTGCAACCGGATCTTCCATCTGTTATGGCCGATTCCAATCGGTTGGAGCAGGTCTTTATAAACCTGCTTATCAACGCCAGGGATGCCATTGAAGCGAAATGGGGGGGAAATGTTGAACAAAAAGCTAAAGCCAAGAAAATATTTCTGAAAACACATGCAAAAAACGGGCGGGCCGTAGTGGAAATAGCGGATACAGGCACCGGAATTCCGCCAGGTATTATCGACAAGATTTTTGAACCTTTTTTCACAACAAAACAGGTGGGAAAAGGCACAGGACTGGGTCTTTCCATCAGTTATGGTATTATACGGGACTATGATGGCGCCATAAGGGTGAAAAGCCGAGAAGAAGAAGGGTCTCGTTTTATTATTGAGTTCCCCGTTTCCAGTGAGAATTGATGTCTAAAAGAATTCTTTTGGTAGATGACGAAGAGGGTATTCGAACGGTTCTGGGTATATCCCTGACGGATTCGGGCTACGAAGTATTGAAAGCCGGGGGCGGTGCAGAAGCCCTTCGTCTTTTCAGAGACCAAAAGCCCCACATCGTGTTGACGGACATAAAGATGCCCGGGATGGATGGCATTCAGGTGCTTCAGAAAATCAAAGAAGAAAGTCCTGAAACCGAAGTGATTATGATTTCCGGGCATGGTGATATGGACCTGGCCATAGAGAGCTTGAAATATGGTGCAACCGATTTCATTACCAAACCCATAAACGATGACATCCTGGAAATAGCGCTAAAAAGGGCCAATGAAAAGATTTTTCTCAAAAGCAAAATGAAGGAATACACGGAAAATCTGGAACAACTGGTGGAGGAAAAGACAAGAAAGCTGCTCAATGCGGAACGGTTGACAGGCGTGGGACAGACAGTGGCCGGACTCGCCCACGCCATCAAGAATGTGGCCGCCGGGCTGAAAGGGGGTGCGTTTGTTTTAGAGAAGGGGCTTGAACTGGATAATAAAAAGTACCTGCTTGAGGGCTGGGAAATGGTCAAGGGGAATCTGGGGAAAATCGGTGACATGGCCATGGATCTCCTGAATTATACCAAGGAACGTACCCCTGAATACCAGCGATATGAACTCAATGAACCGCTCCGAGAGGTCTTTTTGCTGATGGTCCATAAGGCCGAAAAGTCAGGGGTAATCCTTGAGAAAAACCTTGATGACCGGCTGACCGAAGGGTGGTTGGATCCAAAGGGAATACACCGATGCATTCTGAACCTGGTGACCAACGCCATAGACGCCTGCACGGATATTTCATGTTCCCAACCGCGTGGCAAAGTAACACTCCGCTCACAGAAAATCGAAGGCTGGGCAGTGGAATATCAGGTCATCGACAATGGTTGCGGCATGGACCCGGAGACCCAGAAGAAAATATTTCAGCGGTTTTTCAGCACCAAAGGGTCCCGCGGGACGGGCCTGGGTTTGATGATCACCAAAAAGATCGTCGACGAGCATGGCGGCGTGATTAAGTGTCAATCTAAAACGGGAAAGGGCACCAAATTTATTCTCCGGCTGCCTGAAAAGGAAAAAGTTTATTAAAACACAACCTAAACCAAGAAGGAGCTCTTTATGGTAGAATACAAAAACATCCTATTTTGCACCGACCTTTCAGAGGATGCAAACATTGCCTTTTTTCACGCTCTCGATATGGCGAAAAAGCATCATGCACAACTGCATATCCTTCATATTCCCCATTCATCCTACTCCTATTGCAGGCATATTGTGGATGAACATGTACCGGAGGGTTCAGAGGGGGGGGAAGCTTTTTTTGACGAGGAAATAGCAAAAAGGGCCGAAGACGCGCTTAAAAAGCAATACCTGGATAAACTGGGTGATTTAGAGAACCATGAATTTGTGGTCAAGAGCGGGTCTCCTGACGTTGAAATCATCCGTTATGCCAGAAAGCATAACATTGATGTGATCGTCATGGGCGCGCTGGGGAAATCCGAAGCAGAGAGAATTGAACATGGAAGCACTGTTGGCAGTGTGTCCAAATATGCCCACTGCCATGTGATTGCCATCAGAAATCCGGTAAATCAGTTTACATTACCCGGGAATATGTATTGAATCAGATGGTGGAATTTTATACCTGATAAGTGTCGGCAGTAGGACCTATTGATGAAGGAGTCAAGAAATGGCAAGAAAAGTCCTGGTCGTGGATGATGAATTGGATATGAGAATATTTGTAAGCACACTTTTAGAAACAAGCGGATATAAACCTCTTACAGCTGTGGATGGAAAAGAAGGGATGCTGGTTGCCCGCAGGGAAAAGCCCTCCGTGGTTATACTGGACGTGATGATGCCCAGCGAAAGTGGTATCGGAATGTATCGCGAACTCAAAACTGATCCTGAATTAAAGGATATCCCTGTTATCATGCTGTCTGCCCTCTCTAAGAAGACTTTTTACCATTCTCAAAAAGTCCTGGATGAATATAAAGGGGAGACTGTTCCGGAACCCTCAGCCTACATCGAGAAACCACCCGAGCCGGACGAACTATTGGAAGCCATTCAGGCCTGTCTTGAATAGAACTCCGGCTTCGCTTTTGATTGTTTCCAAAATTGTTTGAGGGAAAAATTGCACCGCAAAAATACAAAAAATGCCGTTGATAAGGAATCTTCAGGGTATTTCATCAGTACCGTATCCAGGGAAGTGGATCTCTCCCAGAAGACCATACGCGAGTACGAAAAAATGGGCTTGGTGAACCCGAGACGGGAACCCAGGACCAATAACCGTATTTACTCCGATTTCGATATCGCTCAGATACGGCAAATTTCCCATTTGATCCATAATGAGGGTCTTACATTGCCCTGCCTCAGACGGTTGCTCCAATTGGCACCATGCTGGAATGTCTTTGACTGTGACGCAAAAGATGATTGCTCCGCTTACAATTCCCCTTACAAACCCTGTTATGAAACCAGACAAACGGCTGAAACCCGTTGTGATGATTCCTGTGATCACTGTGCCATTTATGTAAATCGATCCGTAAAAAGGACAAAAATTCTGAAAAGTCCCATACCCAAGAAGAGGAAAGGGGGACGTCCGGACTTGTAAAGCGCTATCCTGCCGGTATCCCATGCCGATGAATAAACCACACCCCAAAAATTCAAAGATCCGGAAAAAAGCACTTCTGAAA
>JABGPV010000192.1 GCA_018644785.1 Deltaproteobacteria bacterium
GCTGGTCAAGGGGAAACCTCGAAATCTGACGCTTCTGGTCAGCGCAGCGCCTTTTGATCACGAAGGAGAGCGGTTGGCGGTGGTGGTCATGGAAGACATTACTGAGCTTTCATCACTTCGTGCGCGTTTGAAAACCGAACACTCTTTTGCAGGCATCATCGGCCAGGATGATCGTATGCTCGAACTGTTTGAAACCATAAAAGAAATCGCGGACGTAAATATCCCGGTTTTGATTCAGGGGGAAAGCGGAACCGGTAAAGAGCTGGTGGCCTCGGCAATTCATAATGAAGGACAGAGATCTTCGGAACCCTTCGTGCCGGTTAATTGCGGGGCTTTACCGGAAGGGCTTCTGGAGAGCGAATTGTTCGGCCATGTGAAGGGTGCTTTTACGGGTGCTGTAAGGGATAAAAAAGGCCGCTTCGAACTGGCGCACCGGGGGACACTTTTCCTTGATGAGATTGGCGATATGCCCAAATCCGTGCAGGTGAAGTTGTTGCGCGTGCTTCAGGAAGGAACATTCGAACGCGTCGGAGGTGAGCGAACCCTGTCCGCAGATGTGCGCCTGATCAGCGCCGCGAACCGCGATTTGAAACGCGAAGTGAACAATGGCAATTTCCGTGATGACCTTTATTACCGTGTTAATGTGGTTCCGGTTTTTCTGCCACCGCTGAAGGAGAGAAAACAGGATATTCCATTGCTGACGGAACATTTCCTAAGAACAGCCGTGGATGAAGGACAAAAAAACGGCGGGATTTCAAAAGATGCCTTGGCCGTTATGATCGATTATGCCTGGCCTGGAAATGTTCGTGAGTTGCAGAGCGCAATCCGTTTTGCCATTGTGAAATCACGGGGGCGGCTGATACAGCCGGAGCATCTACCCCTCGAGATGAAAGCGAGCGAAAACGGGAATCGCCCCCGTGGCCCCAAACGAAAGTTAAATGGACCGAATGTGAGCAGGGCACTTATCCAGAGCGGCGGTAATAAAGCCAAAGCCGCCAGAATTCTGGATGTGGGTCGCGCTACGCTCTATCGATTTTTGGCTGACCGGCCGGACTTAATGTCTTCCTGATGCAACGGTTTATCTCAGATTAAAATCGGATGACTTACCTGAGACAATTCCCTTTATGCAACAAGAATAAAGGGCTCACCCAAAGGTGCCGATTTTAAAAAAGTATTTCCTTTTTCTTGACCTAGATCAAGGTGCTTTCGTTTTTTCAGGTCATAATGAGACCGAATATTGATGCCATTAAGTTTGCCATTGAGAAAAATGCGCCTAAATTATAGCAAAAAACGAACAAATGAAAATTCAAAAAGGGGGATATCATGAAATGCCCGGGACAGGACAGTCAGTATTGGAAACCGGAGGCGGTCTTTGATGTCAAATGTCCGGAATGCGGGAATGAAGTTGAGTTTTTTAAAGACGACCCCACAAGGAAATGCTCTAAATGCGGCCATCGTTTTCTTAATCCCGATCTCGATTTCGGGTGCGCTTCTTACTGCCCGCACGCGGAACAATGCATCGGGAATCTCCCGCCAGAACTCCTTAAAGGAAAGGAAGATCTGCTTAAAGACAGGGTCGCCATTGAAATGAAGCGCTATTTCAAAGTGGATTTTAAGAGAATTGGTCATGCGAGCCGTGTCGCTCGGTACGCCGAGCAGATCGGCAGGGAAGAGCAGGGGAATCTGGCTGTTATTCTGTCAGCGGCATATCTTCATGACATCGGCATCAAGGAGGCAGAAAAAAAATATAACAGTACGGCTGCCCGATATCAGGAAAAAGAAGGACCTCCCATCGCCAGGGAGATTCTCATCAAGCTGGGGACTGCCGAAGAAATTATTGACGAGGTCTGTCATATCATCGGCCATCACCATCATCCCGAAAAAGAGGAAACCGTTAATTTTAAAAGTCTTTACGATGCGGATTTGATTGCCAACCTTGAAGAAGCACAAAAGGAGAAACCTTCTCCAAGGGAACAATTGGACCCCATCCTGAAAAAATCATTCTTGACGGATAGTGGTCGAAAATTTGCTGAAAAAACATTGCTGAAATCAGGTAAAGGAGAAAGCCCATGAAAGTCATGCGTAAGATAATCGAAATAGATGATGAGCTTTGCGACGGGTGCGGCGAATGCGTGCCCGCCTGTGCCGAAGGCGCCATAGAGGTGATTGACGGAAAAGCCCGCGTGGTGGCGGAAAAATACTGCGATGGATTGGGCGCCTGCATGGGTGAGTGTCCCAATGATGCACTCCGGATTGTGGAGCGCGAAGCAGAGGATTTCGACGAAGAGGCGGTGGAAGTGTACTTGAAGGAAAAGGAAAAGAAGCCGGAGATGACCCTTCCGGTTGCCGGTTGTCCCTCCTCCCAGATCAAGACTTTTGCTCCCACGGGCGTGAAAGGCGGCGGCTCATCGAATCTCTCTCACTGGCCGGTTCAGATTCATCTCATCCAGCCCCATGCCCCTTTTCTGAAAGGCGCGGATCTGTTGGTTGCGGCGGATTGCACAGCATTTGCCAGCGCCAATTTTCACCAGGATTATCTTAAGGGAAAGGTGGTCATGATTGGATGTCCGAAACTTGATGATGCGGAAGCTTATATTCAAAAGTTTACGGATATTTTCAAGACAGCGGACATCAAAAGTATCACGGTTCTGGTCATGGAAGTGCCCTGCTGTTCAGCGTTGCCCGTGATAATCCAGCGTGCCACGGAAGCTGCTGAAAAAGAGATTCCAATGGAAATCCAGGTGATCAGTACTCGAGGAGAGGTGTTGAAAAACAATGAAAAGCCCTTGGGTAACCTTCAGACAATAGGTTGAGAAAGGGGGGTAAAATAAAGAGCGGGTCCTTCATCAGAAGGCCCCGCTCTTTTTGTTTGGGGAATGTTATCCTTTGATAATTCTGGGAAGCATCATGTGGTGGTGTGGGCAGATGGAAACGGGATTCTGGTAGGCGCAGCCGGCAAAGGCCGCAATGTATTTTCTCATCATGGGGAATGAGACGATTTCATCCACAAAGCCCCTGTTGGCGCAATATACGGGCCTGGAATTGTCATGATACTGTTGGGCCAGGTCGTTCATTTTGTCAATGACAGGCCCTAAAGGCCGGCCGGCATCCTTTTCCTTGACCAGCCGTCGCGCAAAGGCTGCGGCTGCGGCTGTCTCACCATGCATCACTTGAATTTCAGTGGTGGGTGTTCCAAGGGTAAAGGCATTGTGATTGTTACTGGTGGGTCCCCCCATGATGTAATGGGCCGCTGCGGTGCCTTTCCTGAGTACAATACAGATCTGGGGAACGTCCGTCTGTTCGATGGAATAGATGAGGGACTGGCCGAGAGCCAGAAGTTCCGCTTTTTCCGCTATATCCCCAACATCGATGCCGGATGTGTCCTGAAACCAAACGATGGGAACCCGGTCTCGCCCGCATAGGGTGACGAATTCATTCATCTTGATCAAACCCTGCCGATACAGCTTTCCGCCGATTCCGGGATAGGGTGCGTATTCGGGATATTTGGCGCCCAGGAAGCCCTGTCGATTTCCGATAAAGGCCATCAGGAATCCGTTGATTTTGGCCAATCCCGTATAAACCTCGGGGCCGTAGCCGGGCCGGAATTCCATGTGCTCACTGTTGTCAAAAATGCGGGCCATCATTTCGTCCAGGCTGTAACTTCGCTTCTGGTTGAAGGCCACGATGCTGTTAATGTCTTCACCTGAAAACTTGGGTTCTTTGGGCTCCGCCACCCTGAAAAAGTTGGGATCATAGGCAGGGCACATATCCACATATTTTTTAAGGGCGTCCAGGACACCTTCTTCGGTTTCATAAACTTCTTTGAAGAAGCCCGTTTCAGCAAAATGAATGGGGACGCTGCCCGGAGGGACTTCCTTGAAATGACGCGTGGATTCAATCAGCTGCTCCGCGCCGTCCTCGTCAAATTTGCCTCTGGGGCTCATGCCGCTCACAATGCCGCCGCCCCCAACCGCTACATTGGCGTCTTTGTGGGCCAACAGGATGGTGGGGCTGATGCCCTGGTATCCGCCGCCTGCCGGGTTTGTGCCGTAAATACCGGCCAGAATGGGCACGCCCAGTTTTTCAAGCTCCGCATGGCGGAAAAAAGTGGTACCGTTTCCCCTTCGGTTGGCATAGACTTCGTGCTGCTCCGGCAGTTTGACGCCGCTGCAGTTTACGATCCACACCAGCGGAACGTGCAGCCGTTTGGCCATGTCCGTAACCCGAAGCTGATTGTCTGCCTGTCCGGCGATCCAGGCGCCGGCCATGACTTTGTTGTTGAAACCGATAACCACAGCCCACTTGCCGTTGATTTTGGCCAGCCCATCAATGACCCCGGTGGTCCCTTCCTCGTTGAACTGGGGATCATAGAGGGTGTGAAGCGGACACCAGGTGCCTGGATCGATGAGGTAGTCGATGCGTTCCCAGACGTTCAGTTGCCCGCGTTTTTTGAGAATCTTTTCAGGGAGGCCTGCGTTCTTGACGGCTTCAACCGCCTCGGCCAACTGCTTCTCCACACCTTGAATGTTTTCAACGTTTCCCTTGGCGGCTTCCATCTGTTTGTCGGTAAGAGGCTTGCCGAAAGGGGTCATTTCTTCAAAATAAGGTTTCATTGTTCCTCCGTATTATACGCTCTTACCTGTTCGCTTTTCGAATGCCCAATTGGTCCAGGGCAATGATCATCTTACAGATATTGGTAGACCCTTCTACCAGTTGGTATGTGGGGGCGTCTCGGTAATAACGCGCTACCGGGTATTCCGTTGAATAGCCGTAGGCACCGAGGATTTTCATGGCCACCTGGCTCGCCTTGACAGCAATTTCACCGGCGAGATATTTGGCCTGGGCCACTTCCAGGGTGTTTCCCAGGTTGCCCTGATCTTTCTGCCAGGCAGCTTTATAAACCACCATGCGGGCCGCTTCGATCTCCGCGGTGATCTGCCCCACCAGGTCCTGGTTCATCTGGAACCCTCCGATGGGTTTCCCGAACTGCTCTCTTTCCTGGCAATAGGCGGTGGCTGCATCCAGACAGGCTTGTGCCAAGCCAATACCGCCGGCGGCGGCGGAAAGCCGGGTCTGGTTCAGAGAACCAAAGACGATTTTAGCGCCGTCACCGGGTTCCCCCAGAATATTTTCTTTGGGAACCTGGGTGTCTTCCAGATAAATTTCACCGGTTGGCGATGATCGGGAACCCATCTTGTCCAGATCCGTAGTGGAAATGCCGCTAAAGTTTTTCGGCTCAATCACGAATGCGGATAGACCTCTTCCCCTGGCGTCTTTGTTCGTATAGGCATAAAATATGAGGGCGTCGGCCACGCTGGTATTGGATATCCAGGTTTTTGAGCCGTTCAACAGCCAGTGGTCCCCTTTGTCCTGTGCGGTGGATTTCATGGCCATGACGTCGGAACCGGCATTGGGTTCGGTAATGCCGAAGCCGCCCATATATTCGGCGCTCACCAGCTTCGAGACGTATTTTTCCTTGAGGTCATCGGTGCCGTAGCGAAAAATGGTAAAGGCGCATCCCAGGGTCTGCATATTGATCTGGACCCGAAGGGAGCTGGAAGCCCTGGCGATCTCCTCTGTAAGGATTATGGCCGCCAGCCAGCCCATTTCATTTCCGCCGTATTCTTCAGGTATGACCGTTCCGAAAAAGCCCAACTCTCCCATGGGTTTGACGACTTCTTCATAGGGGAAATAATGCTTCTCATCCCATTCGTCTGCAAAGGGAGCGATTTTCTCAGCGGCAAAATCACGGGCCATATCGCGGAGCATCTGCAACTCTTCGCTTAATCCAAAATCCATAAGTGAACCTCCTTCTTTGAAGCAAAGTGTGTTAACGTAAATCCGAATGGTATCTCTTACAGCATGAAAAGAAAATTGGCAACAGATTAATTCACATTGTAGCTACAATTTAACTTTTTTCTTTCAGGGCTCTCCCGGTTCCCTATTTTGATTTTCCGCTGTTTTTTCATTTCCTCATTGACATTTAGTTCAGAAGGTCCTAGAAAAGCGAAGTTATTAAGAATAATGGGTTAGAAGATAAACGGAGGAGGTTAATTGATGGAACCGCTAACCATAAATCGAAAAGAGAGCAGATTAAGAGTTGCTCCGGAATGGGCGGATGTCTGCTTCACCTGCGGCACGTGTGCAGGGGGGTGTCCCGTTACCGGTATTGACGGCATGGACCCCAGAAAGGCTGTTCGAATGGCCGCCCTTGGCCTGGACCAGGAGCTGATCGATTCACGCTTCCCCTGGATCTGCACCTTGTGCGGGCGTTGCGAATATGCCTGTCCTCAAGGGGTGGAAATCCTGAAAATGATGCGTCGGGCCAGGGGCCTTCGGGAACGGGACAAGGTTCCGGGTCCCATTCACAAAGGCGTCATGATGTGTCTGGAAAGAGGCAACAATCTCGGCATTCCCAAGGACGATTTCCTGTTCCTTTTGGCGGATTTGGCCAAGGAAATGGATGAAGACGAAGGTTTTCCGGGTTTCTATGCCCCTGTGGACAAGAAGGGCGCCAACATTCTGGTGACCGTCAATTCCAAGGAGCCTTTTGGAGAACCGGACGACATGAAGTTCTGGTGGCGCATATTCTATGCGGCCAGAGAGGACTGGACCACAACATCCACCGAATGGGAAGGGGTCAATTGGGGCCTTTTTTCAGGGGATGATGAGTCCATGAAGGAGGTTGTCGGACGAATTGTCAAGCATTTGGAGGAACTGGAGTGCAGCACGCTACTCCTCCCCGAATGAGGCCACGCTTACTTCGCGACCAGGCTTGGTCTGCAAACGTGGTTTCCGGAAGTATTCGACAAAGTCCGAGTCGTATCCGTTCATGAACTCTTGAAAGAGTACATTGAAACCGGACGGATCAAACTCGATAAATCCATTCACAAAGAACTCACCACATTTCATGATCCCTGCAATTACGGTCGAAAAAGCATGAAGACATTCGGCGAGGCTTTTTTCGAAGAGCCCCGTTGGGTGACCCAGCAGTGTTGTGAAAACTACGTGGATATGCACCCGAACCGCATGAACAATTTCTGTTGTGGCGCCGGCGGTGGCGCTTGGGCCATGCCCTATGATGCGGAACGGGTCTATTACGGCCGCGTAAAAGCTCAGCAGATCATAGAGACCCAGGCCAAGATGGTGATTGCGCCCTGCCACAACTGCCGTGACCAGATCATGAAAGGCCTGACCAAAGAGTTTGGTCTGGATCTTGAGACAAAATACCTGTGGGAACTGGTGGCCGATTCTCTGGACATAGAACCATGGACCGAAGAAGAAATCAAAACGGCCAATGAGTTGAGAGACGCCCAGTACGAAAGGGACGATGTCGATCTGGATGATATGGAATGGTAGCAGTTTCCGCCATCCAAATGGACTGATACGTGTCATGTAAAAAAGGCCCTCGATGATCGGGGGCCTTTTTTATGAAAAATTGCTTGAGTTCTTCATGTTTTGCAGCAATTCATGTAATCAATAAGATTACTTGATTTTCAAATAAAACATGACTCGGCCGTCTTCCTCTTTCATGCCGAGTAATTCATGACCCGATTTTTTGGCAAATGATGGGAGGTCGTTTTTGGTGCCCGGATCGGTGCTGATGATCTCCAGAACCTGCCCCGGTTGCATATTTTTCAGGTGTTTCTTGGTTTTGAGAAGCGGCATGGGGCAGCTAAGCCCGCTGCAATCCAGGGTATCGTCCGGTGTGATGTTTTCTGCCATGATTTTTCCTCCAAAATAAAATTTGATAAATTCAATATAAATCGCTGTGTGATTGCCAATGAAATCAAAGACTCAGCAACCCTCGTCTTCAACAATGACGAAGGCAGGTTTTTTCTTGGGCTTCGTCGGTGGCGGGGTTTTGGCTGTGGGAGCCTTGGCCTGTTGTTCAGAACGTGTGGATGTATCGGGCATAACGAGGTTTGCGTCCTTTTCAACCTTTTCGGCCAATGCAAAAATCACGGCCTGATCATAATATGCCCAGGCGGACACAGACGAAGGATCTGCCTGTACCGCTTTTCGAAAATATTCTTTTGCGTCCAGGTATTTCCCCCGTTGATAAGCTTCCTGGCCATGCCGTATCATTTTTGCACAGAACGCTTTGTCAGGACCTTTCCGGGATGATTCTTCCGCCGGAACAGTTGGGGGAAAGAGCAGAAACAGCGCCAGGAAAAGACCTGTAAGGGATTTGAGAAAAAACTTTTTTTCCATGGGAATCTCCTTTTTGGCAAATTTGAGATGGACGAAAGCTTATGATAGCCGAAAACTACCAGGCAAAACGATTTTTGTCAATATGGGAAACACAGTTATGGAGGTCTTATGAAGTCTCTTTCTGCATGAAGTCGAGGCTGTTATTCACTATATGTGAATTTTTCAAACGGTATGGCTCACAATAAGGAGTTTTCCATGTCTTTCCAATCGGAAAAAGTATCTGAGGACCTTGAGTTGAAGCCTGAATTGAACGAACGTCCCGAAAAACTGTCCCATGTTCATTTGATGGGTGTTTGTGGAACAGGAATGGCGTCACTTGCGGGAATGCTCAAGGAGCAGGGATATGGGGTTACAGGCTCAGATGCGAATGTTTACCCTCCCATGAGTCTGCTTCTTGAATCGCTGGGAATTCCGGTGTTTGACGGCTATGGACCTGGGAACCTGTCACCGGAACCTGATATGGTCATTGTGGGCAATGTGATCACCCGGGTGAACCCAGAGGCTGCTGAACTTTCACGCCTCAGGTTGCCGTATCTTTCCTTTCCTCAGGCCATCAGGCAGTTTGCCATCGGGGATAAAAAATCTATTGTCATCAGCGGTACCCACGGCAAGACGACGACTGCTTCATTGATTGCCTGGATACTGGAGACGGCCGGAATGGATCCGGGTTTTATGATTGGTGGCATACCCCGAAATTTTGAAACAAACTTCAAGTTGGGTGAAGGGCGTTATTTTGTTATTGAAGGGGATGAATATGATTCCGCTTTTTTTGACAAAGGACCAAAGTTTCTACACTATAACCCGTTGTTTGTCATTCTGACCAGTATCGAATTTGATCATGCGGATATTTACCGGGATCTGGACCATGTGATTGGCAGTTTTCGAAAGCTCATGGATTTGATTCCTACTGACGGACGTCTGATTGCCAATGGCGACGATGAAACCATTTGTCGTGAAATCACGCGGGCGGCATGTGAGGTTGAAACCTACGGTTTCGGCAAGAAGAATCATTGGCAGATCGCGAATATGGATGATTCGAAAGCATTTACCGCAGTTAAGGTGGTCCAGGGAGGGCAGGCACAGACAACCTTTGAAACGCCGCTTTTTGGCCGCCATAATATCTCAAATCTAATGTCCGCGGTCGTTCTGGCGCACGTTCTGGGTGTGCCTCGGGATGCCCTGTTCAGCGCGCTGAAAACATTTAAGGGTGTCAAGCGGCGCCAGGAGATCATTGGCGAGAAAAAGGGGATTATGGTGATGGACGATTTTGCCCATCACCCCACAGCCGTAAAAGAAACCGTTCAGGCAGTGAAGCAGAAGTATCCCCATCGGCGTCTGGTTGTCGTATTTGAACCCAGAAGCAACTCCAGTCGACGAAATATTTTTCAGGCGCAATACGCCGGTTCGTTTGATGATGGGGATGTTATGATGATTCGTGAACCCCCCATGATGGAGAAAATTCCTGTGGCGGAGCGTTTTTCTGTCGGGCAGTTGGTTTCCGATCTTGGGACAAAGGGACTTGAGGCCCATTGTTTTGCGGACACGGATTCCTTACTGGCGTCTTTGTTGTCCGGAAGCAGGGCAGGGGATATGGTGCTCATCATGTCCAACGGCGGTTTTGATGACCTGCACCA
>JABGPV010000193.1 GCA_018644785.1 Deltaproteobacteria bacterium
CCATGTTGCTTCTCCTTTCTATGTTTTGGTAGTTTGCCGGTGCAAGAAGCGGTCGGTTGCCTCCTTATCACCTTACCGAAGTCGAGGATGGTCCGGTATTCCCGGTTCCCCGATGATTCTGAGCAACGATCCCTTAATCGGGCTTATTTCTATAGTTGAGGTTCCTTGGACCCGGGGCGAAACCAGGTGATGGGCCGGTAGTGGCGTGCCACCATTCCTGATTGTTTGAATTTCGGATACCCCAGGGCCAGGGCCGTATGAATAGTCCAGGGTTCATCAAATCCAAGTTTGGACTTGAGTTCGGGAATGGCATTGGCCCCTCCACCGCCGAAATTGGTCCAGCAGACGCCAAGGCCGAGAGAACTGGCCACGATATTCATATTCTGCCCGCAAATACCAATGCTGAGGTCTGGATTGTTCAGTTTGGGGTGGGCGCCCAGGAAAATGATTGCAGGGCCCCCAAAAAACACGGGTAACTCCTTTTGGGCGACACATCGGATACCGTGTTGGGTTATGGGATGGAAAACGCCTGTCTCCACCATCCCCACCATGTTCATGACTGTCTCATCATTTTCGAACACGGGGAACACGCCGGCCCAGAAGGCTTGGCAGGCTGCTTCCAGCTCCCCTATAAACTCCGGATCAGTCACCACGGTGAATTTCCAGGGCTGATGATTCCCGCCGCTAGGGGCAAAACGTCCCGATTCCAGCACACGGGCTATGAGGGGTTCAGGAACCGGGTCCTTTTTATAATGCCTCACGCTCCTTCGCTCCAGTATTACTCGTTCAACCGTGTTCCATTCGGCCGGTTTTCCCTGCGCATCCTCTGGCGGAAGAGGCATTTTAGTAGGGGGCGTCTGTGTATCGAAGAACCCCTCTTTGATGTTGATAATGCGCTCAACCGACAGGGCATCCTTTGGACAGGCGACCATGCAGTTGGAGCAGGAAACGCATACGTATTCGCTCTTCATCTTCGGGTATTTGTCTTCGCCCATTTCCATACATTTAAAGGGGCAGTTCAGGATGCAAAGCCCGCAACTGTCGCACTTCTCCGGATCAACTTTTATTACACCTGCTTCGATTCCGGTAGGCCGAAGCATCGGCTTCAATTCTTCAAAAGTTTGTGCTTTTTCTTCCATAGTTCCATCCTCCTTTTGATGTTTATGTGCGATATGGTTCTTCTTGTCGTCAACCCCGTTTAGGTTCTACGATTTCAGTAAGGATCCCAAGGTTTCCCTGAGGATGGATGAAGGCTGCCTTGAAATTGGCACTATCCGTTTCACCCAGCACCTTGAGCCCTTTGGCCATGAAATCGTCAATGACCTGTTCAAACTGATCAACCTCCAGGGACATGTGATGGATCCCATCTCCTCGCTCTTTGATGAAACCTGCAATGAAACTTCCCGGATCGAGGCTGGCGATCAATTCCAGGCGTATTTCACCGATCCCCACCATGGCAGTTTCGAATAGTTGGTCCTCATACCTGTCCCGCCCTATGAGTCTGGCGCCATAAACCTCCTCAAAGAAAGCCATGGCCTTATCTAAATCTTTGACAGCAATCCCTACATGGTTGAATCTTTTAATCATCCCATCCCCCTCATCTGGCCAGGATATGGATACCGGCCACTGCACCGTGTTCCAGGTTGGTTACCAGGCCGCCCAACATCTGGGCCAGGCCGACCTTGGCATTCGGTGTCTGTCGCGCCCCGGCCTGGCCCCGGAGATGGAGGACCACCTCGCACACCGCGCGGACCCCCGAGGCGCTCAAAGGATGCCCAAGCGCCAGAAGTCCACCGCTCGGATTCACCGGGATCCGGCCACCTATTTCGGTGGCGCCGGAACGGAGTAAGTCCAGTCCGTTGCCTGCATTACAGAGCTGGAGATCCTCGTAACGCAGGATTTCTTCATTGGCAAAGGCATCGTGCATTTCCACCAGATCGATATCTTTTGGGTCCACGCCAGCCATCTCATAGGCCATCTTTGCCACTTTGACCCCAACGGGCGAGGCGCATATATCTTCCTGAGTGAATTTGTAGTCCGCAGAGCAAAGGGCGGAAGAGAGGACCCGTATGGGATGGGAGGTATACCTTCGGGCTACCTCCTTGGAGCACAGAATAGCGGCGGCTGCGCCATCCGTATTGGGGCAGCACATGAGGAGGGTGATCGGGTCGCAAATCATGCGGGAACCTAAGATTTCCTCTACCGTAAATTCCTTCCGGTACTGAGCCCGCGGATTGAGGGACCCGTTGTGATGGTTCTTGACCGAGACCCGCGCAAAATCCTCCACAGTGGCGCCCTCCTCCATCTGTCTTCTCGCCACCATGGCGAACATTGCGGGCATGGTCAAACCCAGATGCCCATCGAGATCGGACTTTTCAGGTGGAATCAGCCTGCCCGCTATGGGACTGGTCGTCATGGACTCCACGCCGATAGCAATACCTACGTCGTAATGGCCGTTGGCGATCTCCTTCCATACACCCCGAAAAGAGGTGGCTCCGCCTGCGCAGGCATTTTCAACATTGATCATCTCGATGCCTCGGACACCCACTTCTTTCAGAACACCTTGGGCGGTACAACTGGCATCATAGGCCCTGGCGCAATAGGCCACCTGAATGGCACGGGGTGAAATGCCACAATCCGCAATCGCTTCTCTCACCGCCTCGGCCCCGAGGGAGGCCGCAGACCGCAGTGGAAACTTCCCGAATGCACTCTGTCCTACCCCTATCACTGCTACTTCTCTCATGGAAAACCTCCTTCCTACACCACAGGTCTGAATTTGTACCCGATAACCTGCTGATCTTCCTCTTTCCACAATTCATCAAAATAAATTTCCATCTCCATCCCTATCCGATACGATTCATCCTCGGAGAGTTTAAGCGGGCTAAGAACGCGTATGCCCTCCGGGAGATCGATAAGCCCCAGCGCATACGGCGGCTTAAAATGGGTAGAAGCCATCCGACCGATCGTGTAGGAATAGAGCTTCCCCCGACGGCTCAAAACCACATCCTCCAGATCTTTGGCCAGACAATCGAAACAAAACTGCACCTTGGGAAAATAGATTCTTCCGCAAGCGCTACATTTATTCCCGAGTAACCTCCCGCCTTCGTTATCCTGCATGAAGGCCCCTTCCCAAAAAGGGACTACCTTTTCCATCTGGTCCTCCTAATGTCCATCTACGATTCGGATAAATGCTTTACAAAAATGGAAAATTATTTCAGATGTCCTCATAAAGCTTTTCAAACATTTTACCCTTATAATGACTACGTTCCAGACTGCCCGGTTTAACCCAGAAAATCTGTGGATTGATCTTGAGGCGCTTGCTCATGGTATCCATGATCTCCTTCTCCAAAACCTCCAGTTCAGCACCCGCCATCCCTTCAGCATATTCCACCCGCAGTTTCAGGGGCGGTACGACTCGTGGTGGTGGTTCATCCAGGATAATCCGCATCTCCCCCGTTACCCGTGGCACGAACTCATTAATCACTGCCTTGAGGGGACTCGGATAGACCATTACCCCTTTCACCTTCAGCATATCGTCGGCGCGGCCGATGATTTTGTACCGAAATCCGGAGCGACCGCAGGGGCACGGCTCGGTGAACACCTGCATAATATCGCCAGGGCTTTCCCTTACCCACACCCAACCGTCGTTCTCAAGTGTGGTAAAGAGGGCTTCACCACGAGCGCCATCCTCCAAGGGAACAGGTGCTTTGGTATCGGGGTCGACCAGTTCGAAATAACAGAGGTCATCGACGAGCCAGTGCATCCCCTGGTATTCCTCATGATCGCACGAAAACCCTAATCCCCCGCCCATGTCATAGAGCTTGGCATTATAGGCTTTCTCGATCTTTGATCTGACCTCGGGAATACCTGCCCCGGACTCACCTCCGCACAGGAGGATCTTCAGACCCAGATCTCCCACCGGTTTGTTGGTGAACTTGGGGGTTTGCTCAATCAAATACTCAGCCAACGATGGGGTACCCACATAAACCGTTCCTTTGAATAGATTCTGCGTCAACAAAATCCGCTCACTTTTCGCTTCCGCACCCACAGGCAACAAAAGTGCACCTATCTTCTGAAACCCGATGGCTGCCGTAACTCCAGCGATAACCATTGAAAGGGCAAAACAGTGAAGAATGCGGTCTTGCGGACGAACCCCCGAGCGCCAGGCCCCACGGGCTTCAAATTCTGCCCAGAACTCATTGAGATCGCGGTTGGTCATAGGGTAAGGAGTCGGAACACCCGTTGTTCCTGTGGTCGTGGCCATCCAGTCCAGTTCATCTACCGAAACGCCTATCCGCTGATCGATAGCCTTCATCAATTCTCCGCTGCATTCGTCAACCAGTCCCCTCCAGCTGGCCTTGGTGAAAATATCCATTTTGTCTTTGAATTCATCAAATCCCCTCAGCTTTTCAGGATCCAGTCTGTTTTTCTTCATCATCCGGGCGTAGTAGGGCGCCCGGGCCTTTAGTTTAGACAACTGTCTCTTGAGCTTTTCCAACTGAATCTGATTCATCTGAGGCGTGTTAAGAAGTGGTTCCATCTCCATATTCCAATATGGCCGTTCCGATTCCATACTTTCCTCCTTACCAACTTGGATCTTTCATAACCGTTTGGGCTTTACTCATGCCTTAAAGTCGAAGCACAGATCTTCCAATCAAACTTCTGTGATTCTTTATTCAAATCTTACATAAATAAACCAGCCAGCCGGTATGTATGTATTGCAAAAAAAATCTCTTCAGATTAATTCAAGAATTTCTCAACGCCTGGAGAAATGCCAGGATCGGCCCCTGATTTATTAAATTCTATTTGTCCCATAAATATCTTATATATCATCATGGTTAACTCTTCAGGGGTTGATTTCCCTTCAAGATTGAACCACCGGTAAGGCCAGGTGCACATTCCCAGCAATGAGTACGTGAGGAGGGTAACTGATTCGGGCTTTCTTTCTTTTTTTTCTAAGAGATCCACAACCAGAGATCTCAAAATTCTTACAAATTCCCCTTGCTTCTCCCTCATAATATTTAGAAACTTTTCAGGAAGATTCACGACAGCGTTGAGTGCCAGTCGGGATTCAAACCGCTTTTCTTTATATGTCATGATAAAAAGATAAATGTAGGCGTATATCCTGTCATGGGGGGAGTTGAATGAATTAAGATTTTCATTCAATTCCCTTAAAGCATTATCTGTATATCGGTATAATATCAGGAAAAGCAGTTCCTCTTTGGTTGAAAAATAATGAAATATGGCCCCTTTGGTGAGGCCTGCAGCATTGGCAACATCTGCCAAGGTAGCGGAAAGATACCCTTTTTCGTGAAAAACCCTGGCAGCCGCCTGGCAGATTTCGGTGATCTTTTTCTGCCCTTTTTCGGTAAACTTTTTATATTTTTCTAGTTCAGGCCTTGGATCTTTCATTGTTTCAATCATCCTTTTTCCTTATCTAAATATGATCTTGGGCAGTTTTCGACCGGGAAGTCTGTAATATTTTGCTTTCGGATATCCTAACATCATGGGATAGAGGTAAGGATGCTCAACCGGCACACCCAAAGATTCTTTGAGTGATGGTGACGAAACGAGCGCGTGTTGAAGCAGTCCAGCCCAGCAGGTACCCAGACCAACGGTTGGCGCCATTAGATCCAGATAAGAAAGGGCCAGACTCAAATCTACCATCCCGTCTGGTGCTTCCTTTGGAGCGGAGGCCACTACCAGCACCGGTGCATTCCTGAGTATGATATCATAACCTGCTTCCCAGGCCTTGACAACCATTGGCAAATATGGCTGAAGCTCAAGGGCTTGTGGGTTTTCTTTGATATTTCTACGAATGGAGTCCACAGCAAGGCCGGCTATTTTCTTCATCCTGGTTTTATCTGTCAGCACCAACCATTCCAGTAACTGGCCATTTCCACCTGTAGGGGCGTAGCAAGCTATCTCTATGAGTCTCTTGATTTTCTCTTTTTCTACGGGCTTGTCTTTATAGTCGCGAATAGAACGGCGGGACCTCACAAATTGTATGGCTTGTTCTTCGTTGATACTGAGTTCCGGCTTAATACTTGGGCAATCTTCGACTGGAATGGCTGAGTGTGTGAGTGCTCCGTGGTGACATACCGCCACGCAATGACCGCATCTGTTACATGCCCTATCTCCATTTGGGAATATACCGGGATAGCCGGTGTCCTCTTGAAATCTTATTAGGTTCCCAGGGCATTCTTTTATGCAGATGCCATCTTTTTTGCACTTTGTCTTATCAATTCTCAAAAACTCCACTGTTCGTCGCTCCCTTTGGTCTCTATCATCTTTCAACAACGAGCGTGCCATATAGCCATACCAGCCAGCCGGTATGTTTTGGACCTTTTTATTCTGCCTAAGAAATTATGTCAAGAAAAAAATGCATTTGGGTCGAAACAAATTTTCGGATTACTTATCTGTTAGGTTAATAGAGGAATTATAGAGGCAGCGTTGGCTACCTCGGAGATTATTAACGCTTTATCTTCCCTGAAACACTTTATGGACTTGGAAAGGCAATGCTCACAGGGTGCCTCCCAGCGGAGTCAGGGATTGAATTTAATGAAAATCTTGTTCCTAGAACCACCACAGTTAAGGTTATTTATGAAGCATTTGGTATAAGACAACTAAATTTCAAAAAGATATGCGAAAATTACCATCTGGACGATTGCGTTATTTGCGTATTTTAAGGATGTTCCATTACTCCAATTTCAGAAAGGATAGAAACGCATAAAACCATAGGATGTCCCCTTTGCCCCAAATTTGCTAATCCCGAAGGGCCTCATGGAGTTTCCGGCTGAATAAGAGGAATTCGTTTTCTTCCCTTTTTCTGGGCCTAGGTAGATCAACAGGGATGTCGTCACGGATACGTCCAGGGTCCTTACCCATGACAAGAATTCTGTCCGCCAGGGTGATGGCTTCATTCACGTCGTGCGTCACAAAAAGAACCGTATGAGACAGTTTTCCCCAGAGCGAGAGGAGGAGGTCTTGCATTTCTTCGCGTGTCTGAGCATCGAGAGAGGCAAAGGGTTCGTCCATGAGGAGCACTTTGGGCTTAAGGATGAGGACCCTTTCCAAGGCCACCCGTTGTTTCATACCGCCTGAGATCTCCCGTGGAAGGTAGTCCCTGAACTCGCTTAATCCCACAAGGGAAAGAAACCGTTCCACTTCTTTCCCAAAGGCCTTTTTTTCCGTTGTGCGGCCCTTTAAACCAAAGGCGATATTTTCCTTTACCGTGAGCCATGGAAAGAGCGTGTCCTCCTGGAACACCACACAACGGTCAGGCCCCGGTTTTGATACCCACTTGCCATTCAAAAGGATGTCACCCGAACTCGGGGCAATAAAACCACCTAATATGTTCAAAAGCGTGGATTTGCCGCAACCGCTGCGGCCGAAGATACAGATCATCTCCCCGCTCTTTACACTGATGTCGATTGCATCCAACACGGTGACAAAGGCGTTATTGATATTAAAGACCTTCCTCAGATTTCTGATTTCGAGGATTGTCTCCCTGGGTTCAGGCTTTACCCTGGATATGGCGGTTAGTTTAGGTTTCACGGCATCCTTCTGGCGCTTTTAAAGCAGGCTCTGAGCGATGTCGTCAGGAGTTGATCGCCCAGTTTCCCAATTACGGCGATAATGATGATTCCCACCACGATGATGTCTATACGTCCCTACATACGGGCATCCATAATCAGCGCGCCAAGGCCATTGGGAACCCCTGTCAGTTCACCCAAAACAAGGTAAGCCCACGAAATACCGAGGCCCAGGCGCAACCCGGTCATGATGTGCGGCATGGCCCCGGGGAGCAGTATGGCAAAGGTTCCCCGCAATCTTTTTACACCCATCATGGCCCCGGCCTGGAGGAGAAGGGGGTTGATCTGTCTGGCGCCTGCCGCGGCATTTAGGTAAATGGGAAAGAAGGCGGCCAGGGCCACCAAAAATACCGTTGTTTTGATACCAATCCCAAACCAGATCATGGCCAACGGGAGCCAGCTAATGCCGGGAACCGCTCTCAGGGCGTTAATGGTTGTACCCATGAGCCGATGTACCAGGGATATCCGCCCTGACTGATCCCCAACGGCAACCCCAGGATTACGGCAAGTGCAAAGCCCGATGCAACTCTAATGAGGCTTGCCCCTGCATCGTTCAGGAACCGGCCTGTGTATGCCCCGTCCCCCGGGTTTCCGAGGATATAGTTGTAACCGGTTTTTCCGATTTCCGCTGGATGTGGCATCAGGTATGTGGGTATCAGCCCTGTTTCACTGACCTCAAACCACAGAAGAATAAATCCCAGCGGGATGATCCAGGGCAAGATTTGAAATGCCGAATGCGGGATTTGAAATTCGGAATTATCGGTTTGAACGGTTCTCTTTTTCATTGGTCGTCCGGTTCTGACTTTCCTTTACTTTCCTCACAAAAGAGAGGTCAAAAAGCTTTTCATAATCGGGCTGTTTTTCTATAACCCCCAGGGCCTGCATCCGCTCCCCCAGGGCCCTGGTTTTCCGAACAAATGATTCATCCATCTCCCAGGCCAGTTCCATGTTGGGAGCAGCCCCTAGAAGGATGTCCGGCGGCGTTCCGAATGTTGACGCCTTTTTAAGCCAGTCATCTCTGTGGGAGTTGAGGTATTGTGTTGTCCTGGCGTGGGCCATGACAAGCTGATACACAAGTTCAGGGTTTTTTTCGATGGTCTTCCGCTTTACCAACATCCCCGCATTGATGGTGCCGATGGATTCTCCAAAGTAGGGATAGGAGAGAATCTTTCCATAACCCTGGTGAACGGCGAGGGTTGGGAAAGGTTCTCCGGAAAGAAAGGCATCAATGCCGCCCCGGGCCAGTGCCATCCCCATGTCAAAGAAGTCCACCCGGGTGAGCAAAACGTCCCTGTTGGGAGAGAGCCCGTTTCGCGTGAGGGTTTCCCGAAGGAGTATTTCGTGCATGGTGCCGGGGACGTACCCGATTTTCTTTCCCTTCAGGTCCTGGATGGTTTTTACGGGTCCGTTCTTTTTCACCACCAGGGCGGAACACTTGTTACAAAGGGCCGCCACTAAGACCACGGGCTGGCCCCTTGATGCGGAGTGAATCGCATGGGCCAGGGTTGTCCCACACATATCCAGGCTCCCGGCAAGGAGGGCTACCTTCTGATCTGCTGGATTGGTAAAGGAAAATATGGTGATTTTTTCTCCTGAAGCCCCGAATTTCCCATAGAAAAAGGGCTGGATGGTCTGGGCTGTTTTCCAGGTGCCCACTTTGATTTCTGTTGCCACTGCCGGGCCAGGTCCGTACAGTATGAGACAGGCCAATGACACGATTACCGCCCACAATTTTCCTCTTGAATAATTCATCAAAATTTTATCCCCTTTGTAGGGGCGAAAGATTTTTCGCCCCTACTTCCCGGATCAGTTGGCCATTTTACGGTTACCATCTCCTTTGGCCTCAAAACAATTAGAAGGTAAGCTGGGATCCCAGCCCATCTCCAGATGCATTTGGCGGCACTCCTCCAACCCTTTCCCCCGTCCCTTTCCCGTATCGGCCTGACCATCTCTTGGACTGGCGCCCACCTCGGGGAAAAAGAGATTGGCCCCTGCAAGCAGTGACACTGAATGGGGCTCATGGGTGCAGTGGGCCCGTGGCACATCCCCCATGACAAGACGGCTCACCGCCACCATCTTGGCCATCTCAAGCTCGCTGATCATGCC
>JABGPV010000194.1 GCA_018644785.1 Deltaproteobacteria bacterium
CACAAGCATCTTTGCTTGAGATCAACCCGGAATTGGCTGTTATTGAGGTTCCAAACAAATTCGTTGCATCATGGCTTTCTGAAAATTACAGTGAGCATATACGGCAGCTTTTGCGAGATCTCGTTGGCGCCCGCCCGGCCATCCGTTTTTCTTACCAGGCCGCTGGAAAAGGAACAAAAGAAAAAAAGAAACGTATCCCTCAATATTCAAAAACGTCCTTTTCTTCATGGTTGGATCCGTCATTCACCTTTTCCGATTTCGTCACAGCCCGTTCCAACGGGCTGGCCTGCTCTTCAGCGGTTGATGTTGCAAACAATCCGTCCTACAAGTATAATCCTCTTTACATTTTTAGCAAATGGAGCTTTGGAAAGACGCATCTTTTGCACGCCATCGGCAATGAAGCCATGAAAAAAGACCCTGATAATAAGGCCGTTTACCTGTCAGCTGAAAATATGATCTCCCAATTCGAAATAACTTCTCCCGACAAGATTAACAGCTTCTGGGGAGAAGAAAAAGCACCTCGGTTTCTGTTACTGGACGATATTCAAACCGTCACCTCTCATGATAAATCACAAAGAGAGTTGCTTTCTCTTTGTACTCAATTTTTAGAATCAAAACGTCAGTTGGTGGTTGCTGCCTCCGCACCACCGAGCCAGATCAAGAATCTCCTGCCCCAACTGCGTTCCCGTCTTGAATGGGGCCTGATTACTGAAATAAAGGCGCCCAATCAAAAAACGAAAATGAAAGTGATCCACCAAAAGGCAAAACAGCATGGGATTCAGTTTCAAGAGGACGCAATGTTCTTCCTGGCGAGCTCAACCCATGATCTGAAAAATCTGGTTCGTCTAATTGAAAAAATTAAAATTCATGGATCGCTTCACGGGAACAAAATTGATATTTCTATTGTGCAATCCGTTCTTGAAAATAAACTTCATACCCAGATCGGACCCGAGCGTATTCAGGAAATCACGGCGAAATATTTTCAAATTTCGCCATACGATCTTTTAAGTCAAAAGAAAGAGCGGAAAATCTCTTATCCCAGACAGGTGGCCATCTTCCTGACAAGAAAATACACGGACATGTCTTTGAAGGAAATCGGAAGAGCCTTCGGCAATAAACATCATTCGTCTATAATTTACTCAATCAATCGTATTGAGAAAAATATAAAGTCAAAAATAGAGATTATTAATGACATAAATAAATTAAAAGGTTTTCTTTCAAATGGTTCGCTTGAATAGAATTTCAGAAATGTTCATTGTTTGTCAACCCCCGTTCAAAAAGCGAAAATTTGATGTCCGGGGATTTTCTCTGAAAGCTACCGATTATTCTTTTACAAAGGGTTAAGAAAACAAAGGTTGCAAAACCGGATGTTTGCCTGGTTTTCAAACAAACTTACAGCGCTTTATTATTAAGATTACTTTTTATATACTTAAAAAAATAACAAACAAATCGTCAACGGAGGAAACAATGGAGATAAGAATTAATCGGGATGAACTCCTCAAATCCGTTTCAAAAGTTCAAAGCATTATCGAAAAAAAGAGCAATATGCCTGTACTGTCAACCATTCTGTTTACAGCCGATGGCTCAACCGTTCGAATCAGCGCAACCGATTTGGAGCTGGGTTTCCAGGAAACGATTAATGCTCAGGTCATTGAAGACGGCAGCATAACTCTGTCGGGTCGGAAAATATTTGAAATTCTTAAAGAAACAAAATCAGGAGAATTTCATATCAAGAAAAAGGAAAACAACTGGATATTTATCTCTGATGGTGTGGCTCGGTTTAACTTGGCATCTATTTCACCTGAAGAATTTCCTGCGTTTATGGAGCCCGAAGATGTCACCATGATTGCCATAAAAGGTGAAACACTTGTGAACATGATTAACAAAACCATTTATGCGGTAACTGCGGAAGAAGCCGGTTTCAAGCTATCCGGCGTGTTGACTGAAAAAGTTACGATCGATGAAAAAGACGTCTTGAGAATGGTGGCGACTGATGGACACAGGCTTTCCCTTATTGATAAGCCCTTTTCAAATCTTGAATCCCTGGAACTCAGTGACGGAGCTATGATCCCCAAGAAAGGAATGAACGAGTTGAATAAAATGGCGGCTGATGGTGGCACCGTCGAAATCGGCTTTAAAGAGAAGAACTGCGTGGCCAAAAAGGGAAATGCCTTTTTGATGATGCGTCTTCTGGAAACCAATTTTCCGGATTATAAAGCGGTGATGTTAAAAAATGAAAACGATCCTGTTGATATCAGCAAGACGGTTCTTCTGGAAGCCATGAGAAAAATGCTTATACTGAGCAACGAACGGTACAGAGCTGTTAAAATTACCCTGGAAAACAATGTGATGGATCTTGTCTCGACCAATCCGGATTTGGGCGAGGCCCAGGAAAAAATCGAAATTAAATACAATGGTGAGTGTGTCGAGGCGGGTTTCAATCCTAAATATTTTATCGATACGCTCCAATCCATGCAGAGTGAAACCATACATCTGGATTTTACGGACAGTTCGAAACCTTTCGTGCTGACGGGTGAAGCAGATGAAGGTTTTGTCGGTCTCATTATGCCGATGAGGGTTTAATATGACACAGGAACAGACATATGAAGCATCAGATATAAAAGTTTTAGAAGGCTTGTCGGCAGTCAGAAAAAGACCGGCCATGTACATCGGAAATACATCTTTTGAAGGTCTCCATCACTTGGTTTACGAAGTGGTGGACAACAGTATTGATGAGGCACTGGCGGGGTTTTGCGATCAAATTGACATCAAATTACTGACGGACAACAGCGTGGTGATTCGGGATAACGGACGGGGCATTCCCGTGGACATGCACGAATCCGCCAACATGCCGGCCCTGGAAGTGGTCATGACAAAACTGCATGCCGGCGGAAAATTTGACAACAAAACATATCGGGTATCCGGAGGGCTTCACGGCGTGGGCGTCTCCGTTGTAAATGCACTTTCCGACTATCTCGAGGTTGAAGTATACCGGGACAAAAAGAAATACTATCAACGCTACGAGCAGGGGGAATCCGTAACACCCCTTGAAATCAGGGGCGAAACCGCGAGAACCGGAACCAAAATACGCTTTACACCGGACCCGCTGGTCTTTGAAACGCTCATTTTCGATTTTGAGACATTGGCCAAAAGGATGCGTGAGCTCTCTTTTTTAACAAAAGGCCTGCGGATCAATATTTTAGATGAACGAACGGGTAAGAAAAAGGAATTTCTGTACGAAGGGGGGATTGAGTCTTTTGTAGAGTATCTCAACAGAAACAAGGAATTGCTGCATCGAAAACCCATCGTTATTTCAGGAGAAAAAGGCGGCGTATGGGTTGATATTGCCCTTCAGTATAATAATTCCTACAAGGAAAATCTCTTCACCTTTGCCAATAATATCAATACGAAGGAGGGGGGGAGCCACCTTGCAGGCTTTAAATCCGCTCTGACCCGGAGTATCAATTCGTACCTCAGTAATTCCCCAATGGCAAAAAACGTCAAAGAAAAGCTTTCAGGAGATGATGTGAGGGAAGGGTTGACAGCGGTTATCAGTGTAAAGTTGCCTGAGCCGCAATTCGAAGGCCAGACAAAAACCAAACTCGGGAACAGTGAAGTTAAAGGCTTGGTTGAAAATCAGGTCAATGAAGGCCTGGGGTCTTTTTTTGAAGAGAATCCGGTGATTATAAAGGCCATCCTGGGAAAGGTCATTGACGCGGCCAGGGCTAGGGAGGCGGCTAGAAAAGCCAAGGAGCTAGCCCGAAGAAAAGGGATTTTATCGGATCATTCTCTACCCGGAAAATTGGCCGATTGCCAGGAAAAAGATCCTGCCCGAAGTGAAATTTTTATTGTGGAGGGAGAATCGGCGGGCGGCTCCGCAAAACAGGGTCGAAACCGAAGAACCCAGGCTATTTTACCGCTCAAGGGTAAAATTCTTAATGTGGAAAAAGCACGGTTCGATAAAATGATCGGGAGTGACGAAATCCGAACTCTGATCGCCGCTCTGGGAACGGGAATCGGGGAAAAAGACTATACTCTGGATTCCCTGCGATATCACAAAATTATTATCATGACCGATGCGGATGTAGACGGCGCCCATATCCGCACGCTTCTCCTTACATTTTTTTTCAGGCAGATGCCTGATCTCATTGAAAATGGATACCTTTATGTGGCGCAGCCGCCCCTTTATCGCGTTTCGCGGAAAAGGAAAGACCTGTTTATTAAGGACGAAGAGAAATTTAACGATTACATTCTTGATCGTATTTCCGAAAATGAAAGAGTTGTCTTTTCAAGCGGGAAGGAAACATCCGGAAAAAGGCTCATTAAACTCCTGAACAGGCTCGTCAAGTTTTTTGACAACATGGAGAAACTTTCCAGAAAAGGCTTCAGCCCTAAATTTCTGGAAGCCCTTATTTTAAATGGCGTGACCGCCACAAAACAATTTAAAGATAAGGTCTTTATCGAGGGTCTTGTTAAACGGCTCCAGAAGGATGGTTTTGATCTTACCGAGCTCGAAACCGCTGAAGACGATGGATATTACCAATTCACCGTCACCGAAACACAAAACGGCGGAAATACTTTCAACGTTGACTGGGCATTTCTCTCTTCTCCTGATCTTCGCCAGCTAATATCACTTTCCGAAGACTTTCGGGAGCTTAAAGTTCACGGCTTCAGGGTTAACGGAAACCAGGAAAAACAAAAAATAGAAGACCCCCGAAACTTTCTTAATGACCTCATGGAAAAAGGCAAAAGAGGATTGGCCATTCAGCGATACAAGGGCCTGGGTGAAATGAACCCCGGCCAATTGTGGACCACCACCATGGATCCTGAAAAAAGAGTGCTTCTTCAGGTAAAAGTGGAAGATGCGGTGGAAGCAGATCATATTTTCACCATACTCATGGGGGATAAGGTGGAACCGAGAAGAGAGTTCATTCAGAAAAATGCCATGGAAGTCACGGAACTCGATATATAGTCGTCCTTCACGGTTGATGGTTGTTTGATTTCCATGTTTCAGTATAAAAACGAGAAGGTTAGTAGAGGCAAACCTGTGTGTTTGCCCTTATGTTTAAGTGAAAAGAAATAAATTTGGAGAAACAAAAAAATTATGCTTCAGGATGTAGAGCCCGAATTCGTTAACATTGAAGATGAGATGAAAAAATCTTATCTCGAGTATTCCATGAGCGTTATCGTGGGTCGAGCCCTTCCGGACATCAGGGACGGCTTGAAACCGGTTCATAGACGCGTACTTTTTGCCATGAATGACCTGAAGAATTTTTTCAACAGGCCATATAAAAAATCGGCAAGGGTTGTGGGTGATGTCATCGGTAAATATCATCCCCACGGGGACAGCGCCGTATACGATACCATTGTTCGGATGGCGCAGGATTTTTCCCTGAGATACTGTCTTGTAGATGGTCAGGGAAACTTTGGATCCGTGGACGGAGATCCCCCCGCGGCCATGCGGTACACCGAAGTACGGATGACGAGAACGACACAGGATTTTCTAGACGATCTTGAAAAAGAAACGGTTGATTTCGTACCGACCTATGACGGAACCCTTCTTGAACCATTGGTTCTTCCCACAAAAGTACCCAATTTATTGATCAATGGATCTTCGGGAATCGCTGTTGGAATGGCGACCAATATTCCCCCCCACAACCTTTTGGAAATTTGCGCCGGAATTGAAAAGGTTATTGAGAACCCCGATGTTACCGTGGGGGAATTGATGACCGTCATACCCGGACCTGATTTTCCCACGGCCGGATTTATCATTGGGAAGAAAGGGATTGTAGACGCTTACACTACGGGAAGGGGCATCATCAAGATCAGGGCGAGAGCGTTTGTGGAAAAATTTGCCCACAACAAAGAGAGGATCATCGTTTCAGAAATTCCTTACCAGGTCAATAAAGGAAGACTGCTCGAAAAGATGGCGGCCCAGGTGAGGGAAAAGAAGATAGAAGGCATTTCAGAAATCCGCGATGAGTCAGACAGAGACGGGATGCGCATCGTCATTGAAACCAAAAGAGACGCTCATGCGCTGGTCATCTTAAACAAGCTTTATAAATACACGCAAATGAAAGTTTCCTTCGGGATTATCCTGCTGGCTATTGTCAATGGACGCCCTGAAATTCTGACGCTTAAGAGGATGATTGAGCATTTCATCAATCATCGCCGTGAAGTGATCGTGCGCAGAACAATCTTTGACCTGAAAAAGGCGGAAGCGCGAGCGCATATTCTGGAAGGGCTCAAAAGGGCCCTTGATTTTCTGGACGAAGTCATTGAATTAATCCGAGCTTCTTCCGATGCAAAAGAAGCGAAAGCCAGACTGATTGCAGAGTTTCAATTTTCAGATATACAGGCCCAGGCGATTCTGGATATGAGGCTGCAGCGGCTCACCGGGCTGGAAAGGGAAAAAATTCATTCTGAATATGAAGCCCTTCTAAAAGACATCTCCTATTATAAAGCGATTCTGGCGACGCCTGCAATGGTTCTTAATATAATTAAAGAAGAACTAAAAGAGATTAAAGATACTTACGGCGATGAACGGCGGACGGAGCTTATTGAAGATGCTGAAGAGATCAATATGGAAGATCTCATCGCCGAAGAGGACATGGTGGTGACCATCAGTCATACCGGGTATATAAAGCGGAATCCCATCAGCCTTTACCGGGCCCAGCGACGAGGTGGAAAAGGTATGACCGGCGCCAAGCCCAAGGAAGAGGATTTCGTGGAACACCTGTTTGTGGCCTCTTCACACGATTCTTTTCTCTTTTTCAGCAACAAGGGCCGTGTTTACTGGAAAAAGGTCCATGAAATTCCCGAAGGGGGACGAACGTCCAGGGGAAAAGCCATTGTCAATCTTCTGGATCTGAAAAAGGGAGAACGACTGGCCACCATACTACCCATTCGAGATTATGAAGAAGGGAAATATGTGGTCATGGCGACCAAAATGGGCCTGGTCAAGAAAACAGAACTGAAAGCTTACAGCCATCCCAGGTCCGTTGGCACCATTGGGCTCAAAATTAAAGAAAATGACGAATTAATTGCCGTAAGGGTTTCCAGCGGTGAACAGGATATTTTTCTGACCACCAAAGAAGGAAAATCCATCCGTTTTAAAGAAGCAGATCTGAGAAGTATGGGCAGAGTGGCCTCTGGAAATATCGGGATTAAAATGGAACCGGGCAATGAGGTGGTGGGAATGGAAACCCTGGGTGAAGGCGCCACCATCCTGACGGTTACGGAGAACGGGTTTGGAAAAAGGACCAAAACGGATGAATACCGTACCCAGGCAAGAGCGGGGAAAGGCGTCTTTACCATCAAAACCAGTGAAAGAAACGGGCCGGTGGTTTATGCCTACGAGGTGACAGACCAGGATCAACTAATGATCATTACGGGCCATGGGAAAATTATTCGAATAAGGGTTGCGGATATTTCGGTCATAGGGAGAAATACCCAAGGGGTAAAACTCATCAATCTGGGAAAAGGGGAAAAGGTTGTGGGTGTTGCCAAGATTATGGAAGATGACTGATCACGGTTAGTATTAGAGGCCATTTCGAAAGGAACGCCGTCTGTGTCGGAGGTTAAATTAACAAAAATCGCGGTGATCGGTTCGGGGAGTTGGGGGACCGCGTTGGCCAACCTGTTGGCTGAAAAAGAAGGTATTGATGTTGATCTATGGGCCCGAGAGGAAGCGGTCTATAAGGAAATAAGAGTCAAGCATACGAATCAGCTATTTTTACCGGACGTGCAACTGGCGCCCGCTCTCAAACCTGTCTCCTCCTTTGAAAACGCATTGTATGAAAAGCAACTGGTTTTAATTGCAGCGCCATCCCATGTGTTTCGAGAGGTGTTGATGGGACTGAAACCCCATTTGACTTCCGGCATGACATTGATGATAGCCACCAAAGGGATTGAGAATGATTCATTGATGATCATGAGCGAGGTGGTTCAAGCGGTTCTTGGTCCCCGGTTTTTAACGCATTTTGCATGTCTTGCAGGGCCCAGCTTTGCAAAAGAGGTGAGCGGAAAGTTCCCCACAGCTGTGACCATTGCCTGTGAAAACCGGGCACATGGGGAAAAACTCCAAACGCTTTTTTCCGCTGATTATTTCCGGGTTTACCTCAGCAGTGATGTGGTGGGAACGCAGTTGGGAGGCGCGCTCAAGAATGTGATTGCCATAGCAGCGGGGGTTGCGGATGGGCTTAATTTCGGTCATAATGCACGAGCGGCACTCATTACACGGGGTCTGGCAGAAATCACGAGGCTTGGGGTTCAAATGGGATCCAACCCGCATACTTTTGCGGGACTAGCGGGTATGGGGGACTTGGTCCTCACATGCACGAGTGATTTAAGCCGAAACAGGACCGTGGGGTTTCAAGTGGGAAAAGGGAAAGGCATTCATGAAATCACTTCTGGTATGAATATGGTGGCTGAGGGTATAAGGACTGCCAAATCCGCTTATCAGCTCGCAAGAAAAATGAATGTGGTCATGCCCATTGTTGACCAGGTGTATGAAATTTTGTATCAGGATAAAGATCCGCAGCAGGCGGTTAAAGAACTTATGACCCGGGATTTAAGGGTGGAGTTGGAACACTGAATTTTGGACTGATGCAGGCCCCTTTCATGGAAAACGAAACGGCTAAAAAGAAAGTGTTTGAAAGCGCGGAACCGTTCAATCCTGATATTCTGGCAAGGGCATTAAAAGCGGGTCTTTTCGGAAAAAATATTATTTTCAAAGATACCATAGGGTCTACAAATGTTTTCTTGAAAAGGCTTGCAGAAGAAGGGGCATCTGAAGGAACGGTGGTGATTGCGGATGAACAAAGCGCCGGATTGGGTAGACTGGGCAGAGAATGGTTTTCAAAAAAGGGCGAAAATCTGCTTTTTTCCGTTTTACTGCGGCCCCGATTGCCGCCGAGTAAATTGTTTGTTGTGACGATGATTTTTGCCTTGGCGGGAATTGATGCTATAAAGGAGACAAGTGGCTTAAATGCCATGATAAAATGGCCAAATGACATCTACATTGACGGGAAAAAAATCGGGGGTATCCTGGCCGAATTTTCCGTTGTACAAGGGGTGGTTCAGCATCTGGTTCTTGGAATGGGGTTGAACGTCAACTGGAATCCGGAAATGGAAAAGACATTGCTGTATCCTACTTCAAGTATCTTTGCGGAAACCCGTGAAAGGGTATCGAGAGAAGAAATGCTTGTTAACCTATTGAAACAATTAGCGATATCTTATTATGAGGTTGAGCGAGACATGGCGCGAACCGAAAGGTTTTACGAAAAGTGGAACGAAAAATCACTCATACTTGGGAAAACTGTGGTGATTGAGACGGGAAAAGAACGTATTGAAGGAGAAGCGGCAGGCATTGACCGAAACGGGGCTTTAACGCTCATTACCGCGGGTGGAGATAGGCGAAAATTCCTTTGTGGTGATGTCTCTGTTAAAATGAATTTGTCTGGGCAAAGAAATTTCTAACATGGGGAACCGGCCATATGGCAACCATTGTACCGGAAGGAAAAACCGTCAGGCAGGCCATCAAATGGATATCAGAGAACTTAAAGGAAAATCAAACCCAAAAGCCGATAAAACTTATCGAGGAGGCGGGAGGGCGTTTTAACCTTTCTCCAAAAGATGAAGAA
>JABGPV010000195.1 GCA_018644785.1 Deltaproteobacteria bacterium
AAGGAAAAATATGTCAAACCCCTGCTGAAAGGCGATATTTTTGCGGCCGAATGCCTGACGGAACCCCGGGGAGGATCGGATTTTTTCGGCGCCACCACAAAGGCTGAAGACAAGGGGGACTATTTCCTCTTAAACGGCCAGAAGCGGTTTATCGTGGGAGGCGAAGGGGCCGACTATTTTCTCGTCTATGCCCGCACGGAATTCAATGCCAAAAGTAAACCCCAGGATTCCCTGACGGCCTTTATTGTAGACCGCGGACCGGGGGTGGAAACCAAATACCTATACGGTCTCATGGGCTGCCGGGGCGGGGGCACGGCCCGCCTGGTTTTTAAGGATGTGAAAGTGCCAACGGAAAATATTGTGGGCAGAAAAAACGGCGCTTATGATGTTTTCAACACCATGATGATACCCGAACGTTTGGGATCTTCGGTCATGGCCATCGGATCGGCCCGTGTGGCCCTGGATATCGCCACAAAATACACGTCCCGACGAAAAGCTTTCGGGACCACCATCAACAATTTTCAGGGGGTCGGTTTTCAGGTTGCCGAAGCCGCAACGCTTCTGGATGCGGCCCGTGCGCTGGGATATGCCACGGCCCGGGCCGTGGATTCGAACGCTCACATGCACCGGGTCCGCAGGATGGTTTCCGAATCAAAGAAGTTTATCACCGAATCATGCCAGAAGGTTGTTCACAATGCCATGCAGGTGGTGGGTGGTATCGGGTACACCAATATTTTTCCCATTGAACGAATCTACCGGGATATCCGTTTGGCCTCCATCTGGACCGGCTCCAGCGAAGTAATGAGCATGATCATCGCCCATGAATGGTACCGGGAAAGGCTGAAAACCAACAGTGCTGCCGGAGAGCGGGACTATGAAGCGGATGCGCCGGAAGCGTTTGCGGTTGATGAAAAGATCTATGAATGAGAACTCCGGATCAAAAAACTCCTTGACAATTTTTTCCCAAACGATTACTAAGCTGATCCATGGAAACACGCGAGAGAAAAATTAGAACGACTGCATTAAGGAATTGGCGGTGGCGCAACTTCATACAGACGAGGTGTGCCGACCTGATTTAGAACCAACAGCAACATACTGAAACAAACAAACCGTGGCGCGCTTCATCAAGGGCTTCACGGTTTTTTTAGGTGCATATTTACAAAAGGGCCGTGGGGCAAATTCTCCACGGCCCTTTTTTTTATTTGGAAGCGCCAATTTAAAGAGGAGCGGGCATTTTGGAAATACAGCCTTCACTTTCGCAATTCAAACGGATGGTCCCCCGGGGCAACCTCATACCGGTGTATGGGGAGTTCCTGGCGGATACGGAAACCCCGGTTTCAGCCTACCTGAAAATCAAGGACAAGGCCTTCTCCTATCTCCTGGAAAGCGCGGACGGCGGAACCACCTGGGGTCGGTACAGTTTTATTGGGTATAAACCCTACCTGGTGGCGCGTTTCATGGACCGGCGAATGGAAATCACAAGGGATGGGAAAACCGAAATCATCCCCCCGATTGAAAATCCCCTGGAAATCTTGAGAAGTCTGACGTCACAATACCGTTCGGTAACATCAGAGGATCTTCCTCCGTTTCAAGGGGGGCTCGTGGGATTCTTCAATTATGACCTGATTCGAACCTGGGAACCGGTACCCGGGGATGACCCGGATGCCAACATACCCGAGTGCATTTTTACCGCCTCCCGGCGGCTCATCATCTTTGACCACCTGACCCACAAGATTATCGTAGCCGCCCATGCCCATGTGTTGGAAAACGAAGATCCGGAGAGCGCCTACTTGGAGGCTTGTAATGCCGTGAATGAAACCATCGCCGAACTGAGCCGGCCTGTCCCCACGGTCATGGGAGGGAATAACGTCAAGATCTCGAAGCTGACGTCCAATGTCGAAAAAGAACCCTTCATGGGGGCCGTGGAACAGGCCAAGGAATACATTGGCGCCGGAGATGCGATCCAGATCGTCCTGTCCCAGCGATTTCAGGGGACCGTATCAGGCGATGATTTCGCCCTGTATCGAAAGCTCAGGAGCATCAACCCGTCGCCCTATATGTTTTATCTCAATTTCGGGGAAACCCGGCTCATTGGCGCTTCCCCTGAAATCCTGGTGCGCCTGACGGATGGACGGATTGAATTGCGCCCTATCGCGGGAACACGCCCCAGGGGAAAGGACGAAGAGACGGATCAAGAGCTCGCAAAGGAGCTCATGGCGGATCCCAAGGAGCGGGCCGAACACATTATGCTGGTGGATCTGGGCAGAAACGATGCGGGAAAAGTGGCGGCGCCGGGCACGGTGAAAGTTCCCAGGTTGATGGAAGTGGAACGTTACTCCCATGTCATGCACCTGGTGAGCCGGGTGGAAGCGAAGCTAAGCCCGAAAAAAGACGCCTTCGACCTGTTCATGGCGTCATTTCCCGCGGGAACTGTTTCGGGAGCCCCCAAGATTCGGGCCATGGAAATCATTCATGAACTGGAATCCTCTCCCCGGGGGCCCTATGCGGGCGCCGTCGGATATTTCGGTTTCAACGGCAACATGGATTTTTGCATCACCATCCGCACCATGACCCTGCACAATGACAAACTGTCCATCCAGGTGGGCGCCGGCATTGTGGCCGACTCCGATCCGGAAATGGAATACCAGGAAACCCTGAACAAGGCGGGCGCCATGTTTCAGGCCATCGGGAGGACGTAAACAAAATGATTCTAATGATCGATAACTACGATTCCTTTACCTACAACCTGGTCCAGATGGTACAGGCATTGGAAAAAGACATTGAAGTCAGGCGAAACGACCAGGTGGACATTCCGGGGCTGGAAGACTTAAAACCAACGGCCCTGCTGGTCTCCCCCGGACCCGGCAAACCGGGTGATGCCGGCATTTCGGTGGAAGCCATTCGACATTTCGGAAGAAAGATTCCGGTTCTGGGAGTGTGTCTGGGCCATCAATCCATGGCCGCCGCCTTCGGGGGTGAGGTGATTCGCGCGGACAGGATCATGCACGGAAAAACAAGCCGCATCTTTCACGACGGTCGGGGACTTTATCACGGCCTGCCCAATCCTTTTCCCGCCATTCGTTATCATTCCCTGATAGTGAACAGGAACCGGATCCCCGAGGGGTTTGAGGTCAGCGCCTGGACAAAGCAGGATGAAATTATGGGACTCAGAAACAAAAAATACCCCATGGAAGGGGTGCAATTCCATCCGGAGTCGATTCTGACCGATACCGGAATAGAACTGATGAAAAACTTTTTAAGGAGGATAGATCCATGATTAAAGAAGCCATCGCTAAAGCGGTAAACGGACAGGATCTCATGGAAGAAGAAATGGTTTCCACCATGAATGAAATCATGACGGGGCAGGCAACTTCTTCTCAGATCGGATCATTTCTGACGGCTCTCCGGATGAAGGGCGAAACCGTGGCGGAAATCACGGGGGCGGCCAAAGTCATGCGCGAGAAAGCCGACAAAATTAACGTCAACAACCACCTGGTCAGCATTGACCGGGACGAGATCAATGCGGAAGATGAAACCCTTCTGGATATTGTGGGCACCGGCGGGGACGGCACCCGGACTTTCAATGTCTCCACCACCACCGCTTTCGTGGCGGCAGGCGCAGGGCTGCGGGTGGCCAAACACGGCAACCGCGCGGTATCCAGCCTTTGCGGCAGCGCTGATGTTCTGGAGAATCTGGGCGTCAACCTGGACATCAACCACGCGGATGTGGAGCGATGTGTGGAAGAGGTGGGCATCGGATTTCTCTACGCCCCGAGTTTTCACGGGGCCATGAAATACGCCGCCAAACCACGGCGTGAAATGGGGATCAGGACCCTTTTCAACCTTCTGGGGCCGTTGACCAATCCGGCGGGCGCCAATGTACAGGTTCTGGGAGTCTACGCCCCCGACCTGACGGAAATGATGGCCCGGGTCTTAGGCAACCTGGGGGTTCGAGAGGCCTTTGTGGTATGCGGCGAGGGCACTTACGACGAAATCAGCATTTGCGGCAAAACCAAGGTGACCCATCTCAAAAACGGCGATATCAACACCTTTGACATGGAACCGGAGACCTATGGCTTTAAACGGGCCGCCGCCGAAGACATACAGGGGGGCAATGCCAAACGGAATGCCGAGATCGTCCGTGATATCCTCGATGGCGAAGAAGGCCCCAAGCGAGAGATGGTCCTTTTAAACACCGCCTCCGCCTATGTGGCCTCCGGACTGGACACGGGTTTTGGTGAGGGCATCAAACGCGCGATTGAGGTCATCGATTCAGGCAAAGCCAGGGAAAAGCTGGATGCACTGGTGAATTTCACCCAAAGATGCACCGACTTTGTACGAAAGGAACTGTAGATGCATGCCAAGCTGATTGAAATCCTTGAAGAAAAAAAAAGGGAAGTGAAACGTCTGAAAAAGGAACGACTTTCATTTCCGGAGAACCCTTTTTCAAAGGGCATCCGAGATTTCGAGAAGGCCCTGACATCCAATGCCGGGATTGATCTGATTGCTGAGATCAAATTCGGATCGCCTTCGGCAGGCATCATTCGGGAAGACTCTGATTTTCTGTCCATCGGACGCGCTTATGAGAAAGCGGGCGCCGCAACCATCTCCCTGCTGACGGACAAGAAGTTTTTCAAAGGGGATCTCAAGAATCTGCCGTTTCTGAAGCAGGCCGTTTCCCTGCCGATCCTTCGAAAGGATTTTATTGTTGATGAAATTCAGATAACCGAATCCGCGCGGTTCGGCGCCGATGCGGTGCTGCTCATTGCCCGGATATTATCTGTGGAACAATTGAAGCGCCTGCTTGATGCCTCACGCGAATACGGAATAGGGGCACTTACTGAAATCCACGATAAAATGGACCTTGATAAAGCACTGAAATGCGATGCCCACATTATCGGCATCAACAACCGTGATCTGGATACCTTTGAGATCAACACCGACACCACCCTTGAACTGGCCTCCCTCATCCCCTCGGACAGGGTGGTAATCAGTGAAAGCGGCATCCGTTCCGGCAGAGACATTCAAGCATTAAACGGGATGAATATTCAGGCGGTGCTGGTGGGTTCGGCACTCATGAGCTCTGCTGATCCCGGAAAAAAGGCAATGGAAATGGTAATGGCGGGAAAAGGAGCATAAGCATGGTGCAGGTTAAGGTCTGCGGCATCACCCGTATGGCGGATGCCGAAAAAGCAGTTGAATTGGGCGCGGATGCTCTGGGATTCGTTTTTGCGGAAAGTCCCCGGAAAATCATCCCTCAAAAAGCAAGGGACATCACCCGGAGAATCTCGCCATTTGTCAAAACCGTGGGCGTCTTTGTTAATGAGCAACCGGCGGAAATTCGGAAGATCATGGATTTCTGCGGGCTGGATCTGCTTCAACTCCATGGAAATGAATCCGTCTCCGCCTGTTCCAAACTAGCCCCCAGGGTCATCAAGGCCTTTCGCGTTCAAGGAGAAAAATCCCTTTTACAGATCGCGGAATATAAGAACCACGTGAGGGCCATTCTTCTGGACACCTATCAAAAGGGCTTAAACGGCGGCACGGGGAAAACCTTTGACTGGGGTCTGGCAGTCAAAAGCAAGGAAACCGGCATCCCCTTGGTGCTGTCCGGAGGACTGGACGCCGACAACATAGAAGCGGCCCTGGAAAGGGCGAATCCTTTTGCCATCGATATCAACAGCAGCGTCGAGAAAATTCCGGGCATAAAAGACCATGAGCGGATGCGAATCTTTATGGAAAAAATAAAAGACTATGAACGTAAGGGCACGGCGCACCGTGCCCCTACCCTACCACCGGAGGCATAAAGTCTATGGACCATCGGGGCTATTACGGACCATTCGGGGGGGCGTTCATCCCTGAAATTCTGACCTCAACATTTGAGGAACTGGTTGCGGCCTTTGAAACCGCAAAGGCGGATCCCTCCTTCTGGGAAGAATATGAGCATGTCATGAGCACCTATTCCTGCCGGCCCACGCCCATCACCTTTGCCGGCAATCTGACCCAACATTTCGGCGGGGCGAAAATCTATATCAAGCGAGAAGACCTCAACCATACCGGCGCCCACAAAGCCAACAATGTCATGGGGCAGGGGCTCCTGGTGAAACGCATGGGGAAATCCCGGGTGATAGCGGAGACGGGCGCAGGCCAGCACGGCGTGGCCACCGCCACCATGGCTGCCAAATACGGGTTTGAATGCACCATTTATATGGGGGAAACCGATGTGTTGCGACAGCGGCCCAATGTGTTCTGGATGGAACGTCTGGGGGCCCAGGTGATCCCCGTTACAGATGGATCAAAAATCCTGAAAGATGCCATCAATGAAGCGTTCAGGGACTGGGTGAGCAACATGGACAACACCCATTATGTTCTGGGAACCGCCTGCGGCCCCCATCCCTACCCGGAAATGGTGTCCTGGTTTCAGTCCATTATCGGCCGGGAGGCACGCCAACAGATTCTGGAACAGACGGGACAACTTCCCGCCCGGGTTTACGCCTGTGTGGGCGGAGGCTCCAATGCGCTGGGGATATTCAGCGGATTCCTGGATGACGCGGTGGAACTGGTGGGCGCTGAAGCCGCCGGTAAAGGGCTTCAAACCGGCGAACACGCGGCCCGACTGGCATCTGAAGACGGCAGCCCGGGCGTGGTCCAGGGATACAAAACCTACTTCCTTCAGAACGAAGACGGCCAGATGAGGGAGACCCACAGCGTGGCGGCCGGCCTGGATTATATCGGGGTTTCTCCCATCCTGGCTTCCCTTGGTGAAAGGGGCAGGGTCCGCTTTGAGGCAACCACCGACCGGGAGGTCATCGACGCTCTTTCCCTCACGCTCAAAATGGAAGGCCTGATTCCGGCCCTTGAATCGGCCCACGCCTTTGCCCAGGCTTTTAAGGAGGCGCCGGAACTGTCAAAAGACGACATTATTCTGATCAACCAATCGGGCCGGGGAGATAAGGATATCTTCACCATCGCCGATGCCTTTGAGGACCCCGGCTGGAAAGCATTTATTCAGAAAAAAGCGGAGGGCTACCGTGCTTGAAACTTATTTGAGAGAGCAATTGAAGAAAAAGAAGATTCTGCTCATGACGCACATGGTGGTGGGATATCCCTCTTTTGAAGCGTCCATGAACCTGATTGAAACCATGGTGAATGCCGGGGTGGATCTGATGGAATTGCAGATTCCCTTCTCCGAACCCATGGCGGACGGGCCCATGATCCTGCGAGCCAATCAGGAATCTCTTAAACAGGGGGCCACCGTGGAAAAATGCCTTGCATTTGCCGGCGATGCAACCCGTCGGTTTGGCATACCGTTTTTCATCATGACCTACTACAATATCCTGTTTAAATACGGCGTGGACGCTTTTGTTGCCCGCATGGCGAAAACAGGACTCAAGGGCGCCATCATTCCGGATCTGCCGCCTGAAGAGGGACAGGCGTATCTCGAGGCCATGACCGATCATAAATTGTCCCCGGTGCTGATCTTTTCCCCCACAACCCCTTTTGAGCGCATGCAATATCTGAACGGCTTTGCCCAAGGGTTTGTTTACTGCGTGGCCAGAAAGGGCGTCACGGGCGCCAGGACGGACTTTACTTTGGAACTGGACGAATACCTGGCCCGATGCCGGAAAGCCACTCCCCTCCCCCTGGCCGTGGGTTTCGGGGTCGCTGGAAAGGCGGATGTGGACTATCTCACAGGAAAGGCGGATATGGCCGTTATCGGTACCCAAGCCATCCGAATCATGGAAAAAGACGGGGTTGATGCGGTGGGGGATTTCATTAAAGGACTGGGGATTTCCTAAAAACCGCCGTCCGTCCAAAAAGGATCTTGTAACGGTCTTCAAGGACAAAACCCTTTGTTTCGGCCCGAGCAATGCTATTGGAAAAATCCCACTTTGAAACATGGAAAGGCGGCTCAACCATCATAAACCGGCCATGCTCCGACAGGTTGTCCGCCACCTGAGCCATAAACCGATCCGGATCAGGCACCTCGTGAACCATGTAAAACGCCAGAATAAACTGGGCTTTTACATGCAGGTTCAAATCGTTTCCACGCGCAAGACATGTTTCAATCCTGTTTGCAACCCCCCTCTTTTTCGCCCTTTTCATGACGACATCCAGCATCTTCTGCTGAATATCCAGGGCCACCACCTTTCCGGCATTCCCCACCAATCCCGCCAGCCCCATGGTGTTAAACCCCAGGCCGCATCCCAGATCCACCACCGTCATGTCCGGCTTGACGTATTTCCCGAAAAGTTTTTCCGGATTGTGAACCCACAGTCTCAATCGGTGGTCAAAGGTATACGCCAGCCACCAGGGACAAACATGTGTATCCATTTTTTTAAACCTCATTGGCTTTTTACAACATTCATTTGCAGATATCAATTAATATGAGGCCGGAAGCCCCCTTCAAATGGCCCGGGGAAATTGAGAATTGACAATGAAAAGGGGAACATCTAAGATTACCGCGACGTTTGGTATGGAACCCTTTTACCCGAGGATTATCGGCCCCGTGAACACTGCTTTTGAGATCTATCAACACATTATTCCGGACTTCTCTCTTTTTCAGGAAAGCCTGACAAACCCTTTTCCCGTTCATCTGCGAATGAATCGCCTCCTGGCGCAGCCTTCGAAAGTGGTGTCCGCCCTGAGGAAAAAAGGCATTGAGATGACACGGGTCTGCCGGGAACATGATACCCTTTATATTGCCGGGGAACTCCCCTACCCCGGGAATCTGTTGGAATATTTTCTGGGGCATATTCACCCCCAGGCCACGACCTCAGCGCTGGCAGCCATGGCACTTAAACCCCGAAAACACGCCCTTGTCCTGGACATGTGTGCGGCGCCGGGAGGAAAAAGCGCTCACCTGGCGGACTTGATGGAAAATACGGGGTTCATGGTCTGTAACGATCTCTACACCAATCGTCATGTATCCCTGGGGCATACCCTTTCCAGGCTGGGGGTGCAGAATTCGGTGGTGACCGGGTATCAGGCACAGGAATTCCCGTTGCGCCAACCGTTTGATTATATTCTGGCAGATGTTCCATGCTCCTGCGAAGGCAGATTCAGGGAAACATCGGAAATCACCCAATATCGGGAAAACAAAGGGAAAGCGCAACTCCCCGATATTCAGAAAAAGATACTCTTACGCGGGTTTGATCTTCTTAAGGATAATGGAGAAATGCTATACGCTACCTGCACCTACAACCCGGCAGAAAATGAATCGGTGGTCAACTTTCTGTTAAACGAAAGAGATGCGGAACTCTTGCCCATTCATCTGGGAATCGTTTTTGAACCGGGGTTAACGGAATGGAACCATGAAAAATACGACAAACGCCTTACCAGAACAGCCCGGTTTTACCCCCACCATGTCAATTCGGTGGGCTTCTTCATGGCCAGAATTGGCCGGAAATGACAGCCGGCGGGCTGTTTCAACCTATCTGCTGGAACGGTTCGGAATCCCTTCAGCGATCCTCGACGAATACTATCTCTTTGAAAGAAAGAAGGGATGGTTTATACTTGGAAAATCCGAACAGGTTAAAAACGGAGCACACCTCAAGGTTTCGAAGGTGGGGCTCAGGGCGTTTCGAAAGGTCGGTCAGTTTATAAAACCCACAACCCGTTTCATTCAGGCTTTCG
>JABGPV010000196.1 GCA_018644785.1 Deltaproteobacteria bacterium
CATAGGTAAAACTGATCCTTCCGAAGCGCTGGCGTTTTTCCGTGCCAATCCTGATCAAATCGACCTCGTTATCTCCGACATGACCATGCCCCACATGACCGGGGACAAACTGGCCGGCGAGATGCTCAAAATCAGACCCGATACACCCATCATCCTTTGTACCGGGTACAGCGAAAGGATGTCTGAAGACAGGGCTCTAGAAATAGGTATCCGGAAATACATTGAAAAACCCATCGAAATGAAAAAACTGGCAAGAACGGTCCGGGAGGTCCTCGATGGGCGTAAAACTGATGTGATTGGGGTCAGATCTTAAATATTAACTATTCATCATTATGGGATATGCTGAAATTGAAAGACAAGTCGGTGTTTCCACTTCTGCCATATCCAAGACTGTAACAGCAGCCGGTAAGCCATCATTCATCAAAGTCAACCCATTTCCCATGTGGAAAAAACTTGTATTACCATATTGGGAACGCTATGATGAATGGATGAGAATCATTGCCAAAAGCCGACTTCGGCAATATTGGGAAAAATCAGGAAACGAAAAGTCGCAACCCTACTTAAATGAGTGGTATCACTTTTGTGTAAAGATGAAATGGGCCACACCGCAGGATGTCAAAAATACTTTCCGCCATGCTTCTTTTTTGGGCAACAACAGGGTTGTGTTTAATGTTAAGGGGAATAACTACCGTATCGTGTGCGCAATGGATTACCCCAGAAAGGCCATGTACATTAAATTCGTCGGGACACATGATGAATATAATGCCATAAATGCGAAGGAGATAAAATAGCCATGGTAAAACCGATTCGGGATGAAAAATCCTATAACGACGCCCTGAAACGGATCGAGTTGCTTTGGGGGTCTGAAATCGGCACGCCGGAGGGCGACGAATTAGATGTGTTGATGATTCTTGTTGAGGCCTACGAAGACAATCAGTACCCGATGCCGCCTTCCGATCCGGTTGAAGCAATCCTCTTCAGGATGGAACAGATGGACTTGAGGCGAAAAGATCTTGAAGCGTTTATCGGCCCCAAGAGCCGGGTAAGCGACGTATTAAATCGGAAGCGGCTTCTTTCAATGAAACAAATTGTCAAACTTCATCACGGTATGGGTATTCCTTATGAAAGCTTGATTGATGAAAGCCTGAGAGCATAAGGCTAAAGGGGCGTCTTCCGATCCCCTCTCATGGACTCCCGTTTCTTTTCAGTGGCCATGGCATCGGCAAGGCCCGTTTCGGGATCGATGATCACCCCGTAACTGTTTTCAGCCGCCTCAAGACTCACATAACCATCTCGGACATCCGCTTCAACCCGCTCCTCTTCCCGTTCCAGCGGCTCACCATACCCGCCGCCCCGAATCCGCACCGAATACCAGGGACGTCCATCCCTGTGCCGCGCGTAGAGCACATTCATGTTGGCGGGCGTTCCACCGCTTCCGGCAATCACCCGGTCCGGCAACACGTCGGCCATGGCCCGATAGATAATCTCCGTTATGAAATGTCCGATCTGCATGCGGGCCGCCACGGCCGCCGGGAATTTACAGTTCACCACACTCCCGAGGGTTGCCTCCATACTGATGGGTGCGGTGCAGCCGTCGTTGTTGGGGATGTCCGGGTCGAACATGCTTTTCATGGCCATGAACACATAGGCGTAGGTAAAATTATAGACCACATTGCCGCCCCAGTCCACTTGAGGGGAAGACCCGGCAAGATCCACCATGATATCGCTCTCTTTAACACGCACGGCGGCCTTGATGACAATGTCATCCTTCCCTTCCATCTGTTCAACAATCCCTTCCGACGCATACACCCCGTCAGGAACGTTCAGAATGGCTTCCCGCATGCTCTTTTCCGTGCGGCCGATGACCTTAACCTTTTGCTCCAGAGTTCGTGTAAAAGGGTTATCTTGTTTTTTTGCCCCCTCTTAGGGGGCTTCCTGAGGCCTCCCGCTATGCGGGAGGAGCATCACCAGCAACCCCTTTTCCAATGAATTTTTCAATATTTACAGCACTGACCTTGAATTCCGGAATTTTGGCCAGGGGATCAAAGGCTTCTGCATCGGTCAGAACGTTCGTGGGGGTTTCCCCGAAATGGATGGGCAGGAAAACGGTGCCGTGCTCCACTGAAGTTGTAACCCTTGCCGGTGCCTCTATGCGACCTCTCCGAGACGAAAGAATGAGGATATCACCGTCTTTTACAGCCAAACTTTCGGCATCCTCAGGATTAATATCCACATAAGCCGTTTTCTGCTCAACATCCAGGTGGGGGGAGATCCTCGTCATGGTGCCGGTGTGGAAATGGGCGAACATCCGTCCGGTGGTCAAAAAATACGGGTATTCCTCATCCGGCATTTCCGCGGGATCCTTGTAGTCGACGGCAAAAAACATTCCCTTGCCACGGGCAAATTGATCTTTGTGGAGATATGGGGTTCCTGGGTGGTCCCTATCCGGGCATGGCCACTGGAGTCCGTCAAGCCCCAACCGTTCATAGGTCATGCCTTCATAACTCTTTGGGGTCAAAGCAGCCATTTCATTGAATATCTGCTCCGGGGATTCGTAATCCATTTCGTAACCCATGGCCGTTGAAAGCCTGGCAATGATTTCCCAGTCGGGCAATGTGTTTCCAATGGGATTTATGGCTTTTTGGATTCGCATGCACCGGCGCTCCGTATTGGTCACCGTACCTTCTTTTTCGGCCACGGATGCGGCGGAAAAGACCACATCCGCCACCTGGGCGGTTTCCGATAGGAAAAGCTCCTGGACCACCAGAAACTCCAGCTCTTTCATGGCATGATCCAGGTGGTTCCAGTCCGGGTCGCTCAGTTTCGGGTTTTCGCCGATGATATAGAGTCCCTTCAATTTCCCCTCCAACATGGCCGGGACCATATCGGTGATGGTCATACCCGGCTTGTCTGATAGGGTTGTCCCCCACGCCTTGGAGAATTTTTCGAGTACATTGGGATCGGCAACCGACTGGTAGCCTGTCATGACGTTGGGTAGCCCCCCCATATCACATGCGCCCTGCACATTGTTCTGTCCCCTGAGGGGGTTGACGCCACCCCCGTACACCCCCACATTTCCGCACAGCATAGCGAGATTGCAGCACGATTTTACATTGTCCACACCGGTGGTGTGCTGGGTGATGCCCATGGCGTACAAGAGACTTGCCGGCGGATGGCAGGCATAGAGTTCCGCCATTTTCTCAAGATCAGCGGTACTGATGCCGGTAATATCCCGTACTTTCTCGGGGGTATATCCTTTCACCATCTGTTCAAGGGCATCGTAGTCTTCGGTTCGTTGGGCGATGTATTCCTGGTTGTGCCAACCGTTTTTGATGATGATGTGCATCATGCCGTTCAGTAGCGCCACATCACTTCCCAGGCGTTGATTGACCGCCATGTCCGCAAAGCGGGAAAGCTGAATGTTCCGTGGATCCGCCACAATCAGTTTGGCCCCTTTTTCCTTGGCCCGTATGATTCGCCTGGCAATTAACGGATGACATGCGGTGGTATTGCTTCCGATGACAAAAATGCAGCCCGAATCCTCAATTTCCGAAATGGCGTTGGTCATGGCCCCACTTCCGAAAGCGGCGGCAAGACCTGCCACCGTGGAGGAATGTCAGAGACGGGCGCAGTGATCCACGTTATGGGTGCCGATGACCGCGCGGGCAAATTTCTGGGCCAGATAATTCTCTTCATTGGTGATTTTGGCCGATACCAGCACACCGATGCTGTCGGGGCCGTATTTGTTGATAATTTCCCGGAAACGATCGGCGGTGAGCTGGATGGCTTCATTCCAGTCGGTTTTGATGAACCTGCCGAAGGTTTTCACCAGGGGTTGCTTCAGCCGCATGAAGCTGTTCACATGTTCATGAAGATTCCACCCCTTGATGCAGAGCTTTCCCTCGTTGACCGGATGGGTTTTCATGGGGAGTGTGCTCACAATTTTTCCATTGATTACTTCAAACAATACGCCACAACCTGTTCCACAGTATGAACAGACCGATGGCACAAGATGACATTCCATTTTCCAACTCCTTGGATTCTTAACTTGTCTATGGGTTAACCGCCTGCGCAGTTTCAATCGGTTTTGGTTCCAGTGTCACCGTATCCCCCAATATATTGAAAGGGGAATCCAGCGCGGCGCTGCCGGTATCATAGTCGAACACATCTTTCACGATTTGATTCACTTTCCCGTAAAGCAGCCGTAACGGGATGTCCATGGGGCAGGCCGCTTCGCACAGCCCGCAGTCAATGCAGCGGCCGGCCATATGGACGGCTCTGACCATGTGAAAGACCGGTATTTCCGGCAGAAGTGGCCCTGTTTTAACGAGCTCATCATGTTCCAGACTGCACTCTTTGCAGAAACAGACCGGGCAGATATTCCGGCACCCGTAACATTTGATGCATTTTTGGAATTCGTACATCCACCGGTTAAGACGTTCTTTTTGCCCATAGGAATCCAGCGCTTCCGGACTCAGGTTATTATCCACGCCCACTTGTTTTTTGTAGGCGCCTATTTTCTCAGGTTCCAGATAGGAGCAATCGCCATGGGCCTTCAGCCTTGATGGGCAGCAGTTAACCCCCAGGGTTCTCACATTTTCGCTTTTCAGCTGATTCCAGAGATATAAAACATTCAGCGCCCGGTCGTCGCAGTCACGCGCCAACATTCCGATTTTGATATCCGGTTCCATTTCCGTCATATGGGTGGCAATTTTCTCCAGCGGATAGCGCACCGGGCTGATGACGAGATCATCCACCTCTTCCATGTGTTCCCGTGTAAAGCAGTGGGGCAGGGGATGATGATCCATCTCCCTGTAGCCCAGGAAAGCATCAACAGTCCCGTCTTCAAGCCATGCTTTGACGTTGTTGATCATAACCCTCTCCTATAAAATCCAGTGGCATCAGTTCCGCTGCGGCCGCTTTTCTATTTTCTTTATAGGCGTGAAGCGGATTGGGTCCCAGTGATCTGATTCTTTCCGTAAAATCGCTGACCACCTGGACGAATTTCTGCGCTTCCGCGGACGAGATCCATGACAGTCCCAGGCGCTCTTCAAGGCCCAGAAGCCCCAGCATCTCCTGAAGAAATGTGATCCGTTTAACGGTCATATAATTACCATACAGGTAATGGCAGTCACCCACGTGTCAGCCGCCCACCAGCACCCCGTCGGCGCCGTCCTGCAACGCCCTCAAAATATGGTGGGGCGATACGGTAGCGGAACACATGACGCGAATAGGCCGGATATTGGGGGGGTAACTCAACCGGCTCACGCCGGCCAGGTCCGCCGCTCCGTAGGCGCACCAGTTACACATGAATGCAATTATTTTGGGTTCAAATCCATTTTCTTCCACAATACTCTCCTTATCATCCTTTATAGTGTGATCAGGCGGCTAGAGCGCCCCTGATTTGCGCATACAGTTCCTTGTTGTTAAACCCCATCAAAACGGCTGCCTCGGAAGGACATGTGGCGGCACAGGCCCCACAACCCTTACACAGGGCTTCGTTGATCTCCGCAACACCTTTGTTGGGGTTGAAGGAGATGGCCCCGTAGGGGCAGACATGGATGCAGGCAAGACATCCCGAACAAAGATGGGCATCAATGGAGCAGACAATGCCCCCGACCTTAATGGTGTTCATGGAAAGGACTGTTAAGGCCCTTGCTGCTGCTGCCTGGGCTTGCGCGATGCTCTCATCCATGGGCTTTGGATAATGGGCCATGCCGCAAAGGAAAACCCCGTCATTTGCAAAATCCACGGGGCGCAGTTTCTGATGGGCTTCCAGAAACCACCCGTCTTCGTCCATTGGGACCTTGAAAAACCGTGCCAGGGTCTGGTCCCTGTGGGAAACGATGGCCGTGGCAAGACAAAGGATATCCGCAAAAACGGCCAGCTGCCGATTGAGGATCGGGTCCCTGAAAATGATTTTCACTCGGTCGCCGTCACGGTTCACGACGGGCTTTTCGTCTTTGGAATAACGGATGAAAAGGACCCCTTCAGCCCGTGCCTTTCGGTAAAGGTTTTCTCGAACACCGTAGGTCCGCATGTCCCGGTAAAAGACATAGATGTTTGCATCCGGGTTCCTTTGTTTTATTTCCAGCGCGCTCAGCACCGTATGGGTGCAGCAGACCTTTGAGCAATAGGGGTGATCTTCATCCCTTGATCCAACACATTGAATAAACGCCACATCTTTCCATTGAACCAGTCGGGGATCGTCTTTTTGAAAAAGCTGATCCATCTCAGAATGGGTGACGATGGCCCCATGTTGCCCGTAGAGATATTCGTCTGGCTTGTATTCCCCGGCGCCAGTGGCCAGAATGGCAACCCCATGGTCAATTTCTTCCGTGGATGATTCGCTTTTGATTTCCGTCTTGAAATTCCCGATAAACCCATCCACATGGGTGATGGTTGAATTTTCATGAAGGGTGATAAGCGGTTCGTTCCGGATGTCAGCCATCAGCGCCTTAACAAAGTCCGCCACTTTTTCACCTTTGTGGGCACTGTGCAGGGTCAATGCATTCCCTCCGAAAATATCCGATTTTTCCAGGAGGTGTACCGGGTAGCCCTGGCGGGCCACGGAGAGGGCCGCCGTCATGCCGGCGACACCGCCGCCCACCACGAGGGCTGACTGGGTTACGGAAAGATCCGTCTGCTGCAAAGGGGTCAGAAGATCGGTCTTGGCCACGGCCATGCGCACCAGATCCTTTGCCTTTACCGTGGCCGCTTCCGGATCGTCTGCATGGACCCAGGAATCGTGGTTCCTGATGTTGGCCATTTCAAAGAGATACTTGTTGAGCCCTGCGTTCATGAGGGTTTCCTGGAAAAGCCCCTCATGGGTCCTGGGGGTACAGGCTGCCACCACCACCCGGTTCAACCCCTTTTCCCGGATCACCTCGGTCATTTTATCCTGGGTATCCTGGGAACAGGTAAAAAGATTCTCCTCCACATACACCACATTGGGGAGGGTTTTTGCGAATTCCGCCACCGCCGGGACATTCACCACACCTCCGATATTGATGCCGCAGTTGCATACAAAAACGCCGATCCTCGAAGGCTCCCGCCGGATGTCGCGCTCTTCGATCACGGGGATTTCATGTGTTTCTGTGTTGCGCGCAGGGGCCAGCGGTTCGGTCGCCGCACAGGCTGCGGCACTGGCCTCCATGACCGACTGGGGGATATCCTTGGGGCTGGTGAAGGCACCGCAGGCATAAATTCCCGGAATCGAGGTGGACACGGGGTGAAAACTGTCCGTTTGGGTAAAATGGTACGGGTCAAGATCAACTCCCAGGCGTTTTGAAAGCAGGATGACATTTTCATCCATCTCAAGCCCGGTGGAAAGAACTACCATGTTGAATGTTTCCAGCTTAAGGTTCCCGCCTTCATCCGCGTAACGCACCAAAAGGTCGTCCGTCCCCAGAAGGGGCTCCACCGAGTGGACCCGGGAGCGGATGAACTGAACCCCCTCTGCTTTAGCATTTTCATAGTAGCGGTCAAAATCCTTCCCGTGGGTTCGCATGTCCATGAAGAAAACGGAACAATCCAGGGGAACCTTGCTGTGTTCCCGGGCAATGACCGTCTGCTTCACCGCGTACATGCAGCATACGGAAGAGCAATAGCCATTGTCACAAAGATTTACATCCCTGGATCCCACACATTGAAACCATGCGATTTTCCCCGGTTCCGTTTCATCGGACGGCCTTGACAGATGTCCCCCATAGGGTCCCGTTGCGGAGAGAATCCGTTCAAATTCCAGGGATGTGACCACGTTGGGAAGGGTCGCGTAGGGATAGGTATCATAGAGCCTGGGATCAAATGACTTGAACCCGGGTGCCATGATGAGGGAACCCACATTCAAGGTGATTTCCGTCTCTTTTTCATCAAAATTAATGGCCCCCGCCGGACAGAATTTCTCGCATGCCCTGCATTTTCCCTTTTTGAAATAGATGCAATTATCTTTGTCGATGACGTATTTGAGGGGTACTGCCTGGGAATAGGGTACATATATGGCTTTGCGCTTGATCAGCCCCTCATTGTAGACGTCATCCACTTTTTTCGGACATTTTTCAGCGCAGGTGCCGCAGGCGATACATTTGTCCATGTCCACATATCGCGGATGGCCGATAACGTTTACGCTGAAATCCCCCTCTTTTCCGGAGATGTCTTTGATTTCGCTGAGCGTCAGTAATTCGATATTGATGTGCCGGCCGACCTCGACCAGTTTCGGCGCCAGGATTCACATGGAACAATCGTTGGTGGGGAATGTTTTGTCCAACTGGGCCATGACCCCGCCGATTCCCGGTGATTTCTCAATCATGTAGACGTAAAAGCCCGAGTTCGCCATATCCAGGGCCGCCTGCATTCCGGCGATCCCTCCGCCAACCACCACAACGGAACCCCGTAATTGTCTGTTTTGGTTATTGTTTTTCATGTAATTACTCCCTTCTAAGTTTTTCACTGGCTCCCTGGAAAAATCTTTTCAACCGATTCCAACAGTTCATCATCGGTAAACGGTTTTGAAAGATAATCGACCGCTCCCAGTTTCATAGCCTGAACCGCATTTGACATGGTGGAATACCCTGTCATGACAATAACGCGCAACCCGGGCATCTCCTCTCTGATGGTTTCAAGGATCTCCATTCCATCCATATCGGGCAGTTTCATGTCCAGCAGAATGAGGTCATATCCGGTTTGCTCCATGGCACGCAAACCGGTTTCGCCTGTTTTGCAATATTCAACCGTATGACCCTTTTCCGTCAGTACCAGGTGACAGGCATCACAGATAACATTTTCATCGTCAATGACCAGGATATTCAGATTCAGCGGGTTCATGACTGATGCTACTCCAGGGACTTGGAAGGCAGCATGGGAAATTCAACAACGAAAAGGGTCCCTTGGCCCGGTTCGCTGAAAACCTGAATATTGCCCTTGTGATTCCTCACAATGCCATAGCTGACCGCCAGTCCCAGCCCTGTCCCATCCGCTTTCGTGGAGAAAAAGGGTTCAAAAATCCGTTTGAGGTTTTCTGCGGCAATCCCGCAGCCGTTGTCGGCAATCTCCACATGGACACGCCTGGCTTTCCCGTCCACGGCACTTTGGACCGTGACCAGACCCCTGTCGTCCACAGCCTGGAGAGCATTGAGGAGAAGGTTGATGAATACCTGCTCAATCTGGTTTTTGTCCAGAAATGTGTTGACCATGTCTTCGGACAAAGCCTTTTTGATCCGCACATGCCGAAGATGAAACTCATTTTCTACAATCCCCAGTGCCGATTCCATAATATCATTTATATCTACTGGAGTCATTTCGGGTTCCTGTTCGCGCGCGAAGTCGAGTAGGCCTTGGATAATGGTTTTGCACCGCTGGGTCTCTTTGATGATAATACTCAGACCTTCTTCAAGGCGGCCGCCTTTGTTGATTTCCATTTTGGTCTGGCCTAAATTTTCTGATTATCTTGAACAGCTTTTGAGATTTTCTCATTAAATTGGTTTTCTCAAAAACCAAAGAGTTTATCCTCAAAAAAAGTCGTTATATCTGCGTCTACTCAAGTTGATTCAACAATACATCTCGCTCGCTGTATACTCCTTTTCAAATAGGCCTCTT
>JABGPV010000197.1 GCA_018644785.1 Deltaproteobacteria bacterium
TATAATAACTTCGTTCCTTTTCATCGGTCTTGCCTCCGGTGCGACGCACCTCTTTAAAGAATACCCCCGGGTATCCGGTCTTTTGTCGCTTTGCCATTGCTCTTTTTCCTTTGTCCAACCTACCATTCAACCATCGTCCAACCTATAGCTTAAAATAAAGGGTATTTTGCAGTATGTCAAGGGAAATAGAAAACGGGTGATAGTTTAATGAATAGGATAGTTTAGGAAAGAAAAGTAATTACAGGTAAGTGTTATATTTTGACCGTATCTGTCAAAACCGCCTGTTATCATGACCACAAATTCACGAAAGGGAAGCACGCAATATGGAAACCGTTATCAAAAATTATCTTGAACAGCTCAAAGTCCGCCGTAAACAATCTCACAAAAACCTGGCCCTCGACCCATTACTCTCAACATACAGCTCGGGTCTGGAATACCTGATGTTAGATGAAGCCCTGAGTAAAAACCTGATGGAAATTGTTGAGAAAGACAGTGGGCCTGGGTACAGACTTCCGAATGGAATCCAGGAAAGTGACCGGCTTTGCGCTGCCCTTGGATGAACAGGTTATCCATGACTCCATTTTTTCCCAGACAGATGGCCAGAACAGTAATACTGCCGATTAAAAAATCGAGAGGTTTTCAACAAGAAGACGGAATCGAAGGACCTAGAGAAGAAGTGTTGAGGAACAAACCGAAAAGCGGTATCTGGCATCAAATTTACATTGACTTATATAGTAGTTAGGTGTAGGCAACACTATAAAGAATTCGTGAACCAAATTCCTTCTTTGCTTCAATGAAAAAAAGAGGATTGAGAATGGTTTATATCGAGCTAAGAAACCCCGTTACTCCCGAACAGATGGAGAACGGGGTTTTGTATTTTTGGCCCAGGCAAAACGACAATTTTTTGATGGCCTTCGATTTTGATCCCGAATCCCTCGCGCGGACGAAAATGTCGGGCAGGGTGTTTGACATTATGCCCGGTTCCAGGTCCAAAGTCATAAAGGAGCACCGAATTCAAAAACGGCAGAAAAGGCGCATGAGGCTTCCATTATCGATCATATCCCGAAGACGTTCGCCGGAAGGTACGCGTCCTGGGTTTTCAATTCACTATACCGCATAAACGCCACCATGTTTGATTTCATCAACATTTTCACCGAATACGCCCAGGACCAGGCCATCCACAAACGGTTGGAGATTGAGGAAAGGGCTGGCTCTCTGGCTGACCAGATTGTTAAGAACAAAAGGAAATTTGCTTCCAGACGGGGTATGAACCGAGCATAGATTTCGGGTGCTATTTCATTCCTATGCTTGTATCCGTTCAAAGGGTGCAGTTGTCAGGGGGTAATAATTCCGGGGACATCCCCGGGACCCAAACGTGCTTGTTATGATTGGAGGATCTGAGGCGAAAGCATTGAGAATGCAGTTCAACATTCAATTTTAAAATGTTGTGGACAACTTATTTTCTATAGATGCAAAAAAAATATTGCAAAATGGAATCGGAAACTATATCCTATATGAAAATTTTTACAGCAATCTTGAACAACACCCCCAACGCATCCCGTAAGATCTGCGCACCATTGGGGGTTACTTTTTTTATGGGGGTTTTTCATGCGATTTGAAAAGTCCCCGAAAACGTTTGATGAACAGGTTGAACTGCTCATTTCTCGCGGCATGCGGATCGATGATCCAAAACGCGTCAAACGTTATCTTTCCCATCTCAATTACTACCGCCTGGCAGCCTACTGGCTGCCATTCGAGCAGGATCACCCCACGCATCGTTTCAAGCCGGGCGTTGAATTCGACTTGGTACTCGAACATTATATTTTCGATCGAAAGTTGCGCCTGCTCCTCATGGATGCCATAGAGCGGATCGAAGTTTCTCTTCGAACCCGCTGGGCCTATCATCTGGCCCATTCTTATGGTCCCCATGCCCTGCTGGACAGGACTCTTTTTAAGTCCAAATGGCCACATGCCGCAAACGTCAGAGCCCTCCGGGAAACGGTCCGCAACAGTTCTGAAGTTTTCATTCGTCACTTTGATGATTTTGATGAAGTATTGCCGCCCGTATGGGTTGTCTGCGAAATCATGACCCTCGGACAACTGTCAAAATGGTACTCAAATCTCAAACGCGGTGGAGATCGCAATAAGGTGGCCCAAGCCTACGGAATGGACGAGGTCAACCTTACATCCTTTCTACATCATTTGACGGTCGTCCGTAATCATTGTGCCCATCATGCAAGAATCTGGAACCGGGAATTTACTTTTTCGTGGAAACTTCCCAGAAAAAAACCAGCCGCACTGGCGAAGAATTTCAATTGGTCGGCTGACCGAAAAATCTACAATACCCTTGTGATGTTGGCCCATCTCTTGGACAGTATGGGGCCCAACAGTTGGAAACAGCGCTTACATACCACCTTTACCAAACATCCGAATGTGAGTGCCCGTGCAATGGGTTTCCCCGTAGACTGGCTTGGCAAGCCGATTTGGCAGGATATTGATGTACGGAATTGATCCTTATAAGATAAATAAATTTTCTCTTCGTTTCCCTCGTTCCCACGCTCCCGCGTGGGAACGCATAAGGGACGCTCCGCGTCCATTTATTCCACAATTCCCGGCCAGGGAACACAGAAAGGAGTTCAGAAATGAAACAGATACCCGGAAAATCTCGAAAGCGTACAGGATGGGTAAAAGCAATCGGCATGGGACTAGGGATGGCCATCATCTCCTGGGGAACACCCCTCAGCGCGAATATCGGCCCAGGTGATATCAGCGGATAATAGGGGACAGGCCACGTTTTTTTGGTTGCGCATAAGCGAAGCGGCACTTTCTGTGAGGGACGATTTCGTTCCAGTACCAGAACCTGGGGTACGATAATGAAGAAAGACGGTTCGCGTACAGGGAGCTATTTCGTCATGAACTGGAACCAGGTGAAATTGATAAAATCAGAAAAGCAACCAACGGGAACTTTGCCTTCGGTCCAGTAGATTTGCCGAGGAAATAAGTGAGATGCTCGGACGTTGCGTTACTCCGGGAAAGGCTGGACGACCGAGGAAAAAAACTGTTGTCAGTAAACGAAAAAAAACGTGGTCTGACCCCTATTGTCTACAAATGGATTTTCCGTGCCCGTTTCAGAAGGAATGCCTTTGGCTGGCGTTCACAGCCGGCTATAAAGAGGGTGAGAGAGGCTGTATCCGAGATAAAAAAGATTGCGCGAAAAGATCCCCTATTGGGCGCGGAAGGGGCGGTTTTGCTTCTGGAAAAGCTCTCCCCGGCCTTGGAACATGTGGACAGCTCTTCCGGTGCCATCGGTACGGCCGTCAACAAGGCCATTGATGCATTGGCGCCCATGATTGTAAATGCTCCGGCAGATGATAATCTGAGGGACAAGTGGCTGGAACGTCTCTGGGAGGCCTTTCAAGAAGACGATATGCCTTTTATTGAGGCCCTTGCCGATTTTTGGGGAGATCTCTGCGTAAGTTCCGAACGGGCCTCCCAATGGGCAGACCAATTGATGCCTCTGGTTCGTATGTCCTGGGGCCCGGATCCGGAACAGCGCCGATACTACAAAGGCACGACCGCATGCCTGAGTTCCTTGCTCACAGCCGAACGTGCGGCGGAGATCCTCTCCCTGCTTGATCTGGCACCTTATAAATCCTGGTATGACCGGGAGTGGGGCGTGAAAGCCCTGATTTCCGTGGGCAAAAAGGACGAAGCCTTTCGGTATGCAGAGGACTCTCGGGGATTGCATGACAGCCCCGTTGCCATCGCCCGGGCCTGTGAAGAAATCCTGCTTTCAAGCGGCATGACTGAAGAGGCTTACAACCGCTACGCCATCGAGGCCCATCAAAAAACCACCTATCTCGCCACCTTTCGCACCATTGCCAAAAAATACCCGCACAAAGAAGCGAGTCGTATCCTTCGTGATCTGGTGGTCAGCACGCCGGGACAGGAAGGCAAGTGGTTTGCCGCGGCCAAATCGGTAGGGCTTTACCGGGAGGCTATTGTTCTGGCCAACAGGACGCCATGCGATCCTAAAACTCTCACCAGGGCCTCACGGGATATGGCGGAAACAGAGCCGGTTTTCGCCATGGAGGCCGGCATGGCAGCACTCAAGTGGCTGGTGGAGGGCTACGGGTACGATATCACCAGCATGGACGTGCGGAAGGCCTATGGCTATACCATGACGGCATCTGAAAACGCCGGGTGTCGGGATGAAAGCCTTGATCGGGTCCGCAAACTGGTAGCGGCGGAGGTCTTTGGGGAGCGGTTCGTCACCAAGATCCTTGGACTGGAACTCGGTTTAAGGCAGATGTAGGAGGGCAGCGATCAAGGGGTATAATGACGAAATAACGTACGCCAGATCATAAGTTTATATGCCACACAATACTTGTATAGAGCTGCATGGAAAGCTGTCCAATTGTAGGGAAAGAATCAAAAGCCTCTAAAGTAACTTATAATCTGAAGAACGTCCCGCAATACGTCCCGCAATACCCATCGGTTATATGCTGGTCACCAAGAAAAAAAGGTTGCCAGCGTAAGTCATAAGTCATAATATAACGATATGCGAATAACACTATCCATACCCGATGTTGTGGCACGCCGATTCCAGGCGGCTATACCTGCTCGCCAACGGTCGCGTCTCATCACCCGTTTGCTTGAAGACGAATTGTCTAAACGCGATGACACTCTTGCTGCCGCCTGCCGTGCCGCCAATCGCGACAAGGCGCTGCAACGTGAGATTGACGAATGGCAATCGTTTGATGACGGTATTGAGGAATGACAGAGCCCCATATCAAACGCGGTGATATCTGGTGGGTCAGTCTTGATCCGACGCAAGGTTCCGAAATCAAGAAGACGCGACCATGTGTTGTGCTTACGCACGACACATTGAACCGGCTCCGACGTACAGTAGTTGTAGTGCCCTTGTCGACAGCCGCCCAACCTCATCCCCCCATCAGTGTCCCAGTAACGTGCCAAGGCAATTATTCAGTAGTCATCGTCGATCAGATCAGGGCAGTGGCAAAGCACCGCCTCAGGTCCAGAATAGAGGCTCTCGCCACCGACGAAATGGACGAAGTGTGCCAAGCAGTTTCCGCAATACTTGAATTGAGATAGCCGAGGCACATCGGACACCGTACGGGCATACCGGGTCTTGACGCTTTGATCCTGAGTTCACTGCTGGTGCCTGATTGTTCTGAAATTTATACCACCGATTCGCATTTTGAGTTATATGGGAAAAAAGGTCTCAAAATCGTTAATCTCTATTCATAAATGGAGTCGTACCGTGAAATTAAATGCAGGCCTATTGGGGACACCCCTTAAGAATTATCAAACCAGGATCAACTGGCGGGAAACCACCAATTATGCCGCGGCAGTCCAGGACAATAATCCGAAATATTTTGACGACAGGGAAGCGGCGGGAATTGTATCACATCCCATGTTTGCAGTATCCGTTACCTGGCCTGTTTTAAGCCGTTTGGATAAGTTCATTTTGTCCAGTGATTTCCCAAAAGAAGTTCTGATGACCCAGGTACACTACACTGAACACCTTATTTTACATCGCCTGATACGACCCGGAGATGAACTGTTAATAACCGGAATGCTAAAGGCTTTTTTACCCCATCGTGCCGGGACCCATGCCATTATCTGTCTTGAGGCTGAAGATAAGAATGGGGAACCCGTTTTCACTGAGTACATTGGCGCCATGTTGCGGGGAGTGGCCTGCGGAGAGGGTGGCAAGGCAGGCCAAATTCCTTTGATTCCGGAAAATGACAACGCGGCAGAAGTTCTCTGGGCATCTGATATTCATATTGATCCTGAACGCCCCTATATCTATGATGGATGCAGCAACATTGTATTTCCGATTCATACCTCGCCGAAGTTTGCCCGGATGGTGGGTCTGCCGGGCATTATTTTACAGGGAACCGCAACCCTGGCATACGCGGTCCGTGAACTGGTCAACAATGAAGCCGACAAAGACCCTGCCAGGGTTTCCGAAATTGCATGCCGGTTTACCGGAATGGTCCAGCCCGGAACCGATATTAAAGTATGTTGCACGGGAAAGAAATCCCATAAAGATTTTACGGACGTCTTTTTTGAGGTCCAAAACTGTGATCAAAAGAGGGCTGTTCGCGCCGGATATGTGAAAATCTTAAAAAGGTGAGTAAAATGAACAATACTGGAAGATTGCCGCTGGTTAACTCCTATATCGATAAATGGGCCAAAGCGCATCCGGATTCGGTAGCCATGGTTCAACATGAAGATGGCAGGGAGGTTACCTATAAAAAGTTCGGGGCATTAATTGATTTTTTTGCCCTCAAATTATTTGACATGGACATTCAAAAAGGAGACCGGGTGGCAACTCAACTGGTGTTGCTTCCGGAACATATGGCACTGATGTATGCCTGTTTTAAAATCGGGGCGATTATTGCTCCCCTGGATGTCCGCCTGAGTGAAGATGAAGTGGTTCGGGACATCAACAAGATTGAGCCCAAAGCCTTTTTCTTTTTAGGAGAAACCCCTGTCCGCGATTTCAGAAGGGTTGGAGAAGCGGTTAAAAAGGGATGCCCATCCGTAAAACACCTGGTGCAATTCACTCCGGATCCGAAACCCGGAGATATTATCGAAGGCGCTGTGAGTATCACGGACCTCATGAACAAAATGCGCCTTGTGTGGTTGAAGCTGACAGATATTTTCACGGGAAAGCTTAAAAAAACATATGAACAGGTGGATAAGAGAACCCCTGCATTGATCATTTATACCACCGGAACGACCGGTGAACCCAAACCGGCTGTGTTATGCCATGAAAATATTATTGTTCAGAACCAGATATTGGAAAGAGGTATTGATTATAAAGGCGAGAAAAGAGATTTTTCAATTCTTGTGAATCTTCCACCCAGCCATGTGGGGTGTGTTACAGAAACATTTATGACCACCATGTTTATGGGGGGGAAAGCCGTTCTTCTGCGGATATTTGACACCAAAGCCACCCTGGAAGCCATCCAACACCATAAGATCAAGGTAATCGGACAAATACCCACCATGTTCCGAATGCTCTGGAATTTCCCCGAATATGAGACATATGATCTTTCAAGCCTTGAGTTTGTTGCCTATGCCGGATCAGCGGTTGGCACCACTTTCCTGCAGAAACTGTCCACCATGGCGCCAAAATTCGGAACCGGTATCGGAATGACGGAAAATGCAGGTTTCGCAACCTTTACCCCTGCCGGGATCTCCCATGATGAGATGGCAGGCCAGGTGGGGCAAGCCTTTCCTGATCTGGCACAGGTATCCATTCGAAAGCCCATGGAAGCGGACGGATCAGCGGGAGGAGAATTGGCGGACGAAGAGATCGGAGAAATTTGCTATCACCCGCCCATCGTATTTTTAGGCTATTACAACCAGCCCGAAGAAACAAAAAAAGCGGTTTCAAAAGAAGGCATACTCTATACCGGGGACTTGGGGTATTTTAAACAAATGGATGGGTATAACGCCCTGTATCTTTCCGGACGAAAGAAATTTGTCATCAAACAAAAAGGATACAATGTGTTTCCGGGAGAGGTTGAAGACCATATTGCCCAAATGGAAGGGGTTGATGTTGTGGAAGTGATCGGCGTGAAGCATCAGCTTTTTGACGAAGGAATTTTTGCTTTTGTCCGTCCTTTTGCAGACGTCACCCTGAGCAGCGAGGCGGTGATGGAACACTGCAAAGGCATCGCTTCTTATAAAAGACCCCAGCATGTTGAATTATGGCCTTTTGATCAGGAACTGCCGTTGACCCGAAGCACAAAAGTAGACAAGCTCAAATTAATGGAACTTGCTGATCCCATTGTGGAAGATTTAAGAAATAAGGGAAAGTGGGATGCAACCCATGAAGGATAGTCCGACTTGATATTCCCAGCCTCTGGCATCATATCATGATAAGAGAAATTGCGCACCGCAGGATGTTCAATGATGATGTTGAATTAGGAGAGCTGTAAATGCGCCACTTGCCGCATCAAAACGAAAAAGCGCTCGTCATCGGATCCGGCATCGGGGGTCTGAGTATGGCCATCATACTCTCATACTTAGGTTTTGCCGTGACGGTTATTGAAAAAAACCGGCAACCCGGCGGCATGCTCCGAAGCTATGTTCGCCGGGGGATTCACTGCAATGTGGGGCTGCACTATCTGGGGGCCCTGGATAAGGGGCAGGTCCTTAGGCGTCTGTTTGATTATCTTGGGATTACCAAAAACCTGCCGCTTAAACGCATGGGGGTCGATGCTCCGGTGGACCGCTACTATTTTACCAATGCCGTCGACGGTCCCCGGCAATTTGATATGCCAGTCGGATTTGATGCATACGAATCCCGCTTGAAGGAGACTTTTCCAAAAGAGCAGGGAGCCATTGACGACTTCATGGCGCTGCTGCACCAAAGTGCCGGCGAACTTGATAGGCTTGAATTTCTTTTCGGGAACCAGCCTATGGCCAATCTGATCGATCAGACCGAACCGCTGTGGAACGTGCTGGAGGAGTTGGGTTGTTCCCCCGGACTTAAAGGTGTCTTGGGTGTTCCATCGTTCTGGATCGGGGTGCGACCCCCCCGGTGCCCCCAGTTTTACCATACCATGACCCTGGCAAGTTATCTCTTTTCCGCCTGGCGTCTGGAAAGCAATGGCGCCCATTTGGTGAAAGTGCTGGTTCAACGGTTGACCGACCTGGGGGGCAGGGTTCTTTGCGGGCAGGCCGTTCGCCGCATTAATGTTCGCGGGAGGCATGCAACAGGGCTTACCCTGGAAGACGAGGAGCAGCTTGATGCGCCCCTGGTGATCGGCACGGTGCATCCCAACGTGGTGGTGGACCTGCTTGGGCCGGAAAACGTCAAACCTTCCTACCGGCGCAAAATTACGGGGCTTGTGAATACACACGGCATGTTTGCGGTCAATGCCATCGTGTCCGCTGATGCTCACAAGCCCCTGCCCTATAATATGTTTTCACTGAAAACCGATCCCGACGGGGCGGTTGATGATGTGATCTATACGCAACTGCGGCCCAGTGGACGTCCTGAATTTCTATTGCTCTCACTCATTACCGGCGGGTACGACAAATTATGGCGACCGTGGGAACAAACGCGCAGTGGGTATCGGGGTGCCGACTATGGGGCCGCTAAAATGGCGCTTGCCCGTTCACTCATTAAAGAAGTCGAGCCGGTCACCGGTCAATTAGGGGGCTTGGAAGTGATCGATACCTACACGCCGCTGAGCATTCGGGACTGGGTTAACAGTCCCAACGGTTCTGCTTACGGCGTGATGCGATCGGACAGGCAAATGTTATCAGCTGCCTTTCTGAACCGGACCGCTGTTAAAGGGTTGTATCTGGCCGGTCAAAGTGTCATGGCCCCCGGCATTCTGGGAACGATTCTCGGATCTCTGGCCACTGCAAAGTTTATCGTGGGACCGGAGCGTTTCAGCAAAGAGGTTCAGTTATGAAGATTAAGTGGCTGGCGATGATGTTGATATTGTTGTTTGCGGCCGATACGGCCACTGCCGTGGGTCTGCCGGGTAACTCAGCGGCGGACATCGGTTACACAAACACCGATGTAATCCC
>JABGPV010000198.1 GCA_018644785.1 Deltaproteobacteria bacterium
CCTTCCATCACATAAATGAATTCTTCCCCCTCGTGCCGGTATTCCACCGGCTTGTGGGCATGATGGGATTCAATGGTGACCATGAACGCCCGAAGGTGGCTTTCCTCAGCGCCGGGCGTCAGTGTCTCGTAGGAGTAGCTTTTTGTTCGCTTGATGAAGGCCTGGGCACGCTGGTCCCGAATTGCGGTCTGCTCTTCCCTGCTCAGGAAGGTTCCCGGATCAACCCCCAGGGCTCCGGCAAGGCGGAGCAGAAAGCTGACCGGCGGGGACATCTTGTCCGATTCCACCAGGGCCATGAATTCCGGTGTCTGCCCGGTGGCCTTGGCCAGGGATTCCATGGTCCAGTCCCGGGATTTTCGAATCTTTCGAATTTTCGCACCGAATCCTCCGGCTTCGCCCGAGCCCTTTTTGGTTTCGGATAACACATCGGCCAGTTTTCGCATGACCACCTGCTTGGCCCGCGCGGTCAACAACGGCAGAAACGTCTTTGCATCCGCCACGATGCCAATATCCGCCACCTGGAATATGGGGGCGTTTACATCGCGATTGATGGCCACAATGGTCTTTGATTCCGTAATGCCGGCCGTGTATTGAACAGCACCGGAGGTCCCGATGGAAAACAGCAGATTGGGGCGAACGGCCTTTCCCGTCTGGCCGATCAATCGATCCTGGTCCACCCAGTGGAGCAGTACGGGGGGTCGAGTTCCCGCCACCTCACCGCCCACAGCCGCCGCCAGTTCTCGAATAAGACCAAATCCTTCCATGTTGCCCAGCCCCGCGCCGCCCACCACCACGATCTCAGCTTCCTCAAGTTTGCGGTGCTCCGCGGGTTCAGGAGAACGGGAAAGCAGCCTGGGGCGACTGACGTCAGGATCTGTTTTCACAGGGATCCGTTCAACGTCACCCCTTACCATATCCTCTTCCAGTACCGCTTCCCCATGTTCTTGGTCCTGGGGGGTTTGAATTTGGGGAGTTTGAATCTGGGGGTGCACTGTGGCAAATCCCGTACCATGATCGTCAACATAGGTGATCTCAGCCATGATTTCCCCGCCCCAGGCGGGGCACAACCCCACAATCCGTTCCTCGGCAATTCGAAGATCCACGCAATCGGCCATCAACCCGGCATCGCAGATGCGAGCGGCCCTGGATGCCATCTCCCGGCCGAAATCGGTGAGCGAAAACAGCACGAGCATCGGCCCGTGCTGTTTCACCACACCCGCCAGGGTTTCCGAATAAACATCGCACAGGGGGACCGAAAATTGATCATTTTCAAGGACACAAACCCGATCCGCACCCTGGGCAAAAGACGCCTTGAAAGCACTCTTAAGAGAAACCGAATCCACATGGTTTTCCGATTGCACCTCGTCATGAGGAGTGCTCAGGAAAACCATCACCGCTTTTCGCCCATTTAGCCCTTTTCCATTCTCAGATCCGGCAGATCGGGCAGGTCGGCAAAGTTCTACCGCCTTTGCCAAAACATTCAGACTGAACCGGAAGAGCCGTTCATGCCGCAAATCACCGAATACCCAGATTTCATTGGTCATTTTTTTATTCATCATATATTAATCAAGCCCCGATGGCGCCAGAGTCCGAAAGCCGCTTCATCAGCTCGTCCGCCTGCTCCCGGGCGTCTCCCTTGAGGAACTCGCATTTCTTTGTTTCTTTAACCCGTTTCATGGAAAGCACCCGGGTGGGGGAACCCGCATCACCCACCCGTTCCGGCATAAGCCCCAGATCCGCCAGGTTCCAGCGTTCGACCCGCTCTGATTCAAATGCCCGGCCAATCCCTGAAAGCCCCATGTCCCTCGGCTCAAAAGCACCGGGATGGATCGTAAATGCCGCAGGCGTTGCGACTTCATATTCTTCCAAAAAATGATCCGCAACCCGCTCCACCCTGAAGACGTTCTTCTGCAGTTTTATGCTTGTTACCATGCTGACAAACGGGATGCCCATAAGCACGGATGTCTGAGGCCCCACCTGACCGGTATCGCTGTCCGCCGTCCGGACGCCGAAAAGCACCAGGTCGAAGGGGACCAGCTTTTGAAGGCCCGCCCCGAGGGCGGTTGATGTGGCCAGGGTGTCTGAGCCGGCGAGCGCCGGATCAGAGATGAGGATCTCCCGATCCACCCCCATGGCCCTGGCCTCGGAAAGGGCCGAAAGGCTCGCCTCAGGGCCCATTGAAAGGGCCGTCACACGGCCGCCATGAAGTTCTTTGAGGAGAAGGGCTGCCTCCAGGACCGGCCGATCGAAAGGATTGAGCTCCGAAGTGTCCTCGGTTCGAAGCACCTGCTCCTCGGGCGCCGCCAGGATGACCGATTTAATGCATACCACAATATCTAATCCCATTATCTTTTCCCCAGCTGTTATTTCCTCAGAACCCCTCTTGCAATCACCATCCGGTGCACCTCGGAGGAACCCTCGTATATTCTCGTTACCCGGGCGTCACGATAGTAGCGTTCAACGGGATAGCTCTTGGAGTATCCGTACCCACCGTGAATCTGTACCGCCATGTCCGTCACCTTGCAGCACGCTTCTGACGCAAAAAGTTTTGCCATGGCCGATTCCTGGGAAAATCTTTTTCCGGAATCTTTAAGGGCGGCGGCCCGATAGACCATGAGGCGGGATGCTTCCACGAGAGTGCCCATATCCGCAATCATCATCTGGATGGCCTGGTGTTTTGAAATGGGAACCCTGAACTGGCGGCGCTGCTGAGCATACAGGATTCCCTCTTCCAGGGCGGCCTGGGCAATGCCCAGGGCCTGGGCCGCAATGCCCATTCGGCCCACATCCAGGGCAGCAAGACCGATTTTGAGCCCCATACCTTCACGGCCCAGCAGGTTATGGAGCGGCAGGCGGCAGTCATAGAGCCGTATGGAACTGACCGGGTTTGCCCGCATACCGCACAGGTCTTCCAGGTCCCCCACCACAAACCCCGGGGTTCCCCGTTCTGCCACCACCACACTGATCTCACCACGATCAGCGGACGGGTTGGTCTTAAGGAACAGGAGACATATATCCGCAACCCCGCCGTTGGTCACAAATACTTTGTTGGCGTTGACCACATAAGCGTCTCCATCAGACACGGCCGTGGCCTCAATACCCGAGGCGTCTGATCCTGCGTTGGGTTCCGTCAGGCAGAAAGCGCCGATTTTCTCGCCACGGGCCAGAGGCGGTGCCCATTTTTCTTTCTGCGCCTGTGATCCGAATGCCAGGATGGGGTACAGGGCCACACTGTTATGAACCGTCACACAAAGCCCGAGGCTGCCGCTGGCCCTGCTGATCTCTTCCACGATAATGGCATAGCTGATGGAATCCAGATCCGCACCACCCAGTTCTCTCGGTGCCTGAACGCCGAAATATCCGAGCTTTCCCATTTTCTCAACCACTTCCCAGGGAAAACGGGCCTCCTGATCAATCTCACCGGCAATAGGCCTGATTTCCCGTTCACAGAAGGAACGAACGGATCGCCGCACGATACGATGTTTTTCAGATAAAAAGTTGTCCATAAATTCTCTTTATTTCCAATATCACAAGAACCGGTTGACACCTTTGCAAAATGAGGTGTTTTGCAAAGGTCTCCGGTAGAGGTCGGGAGTTAGCGTCGCTCGGAGAGAAAATATTTAAAAGGGCAGAAAGGGGGTAAGAGATGCAAGCCTTATTTCTTTGTATATACACCCTTTCGGACACTTTTGATTTTATTCTGTTTTTTAAGCCGGTAGATGATGTTATTCAACTTTTTCGTGTTAAAACCTGTTTGCTCATTCAGTTCATCCATGTCAATGGGTTTTTTCGCAGTGATGATCGCTTCGTGAACCACCGCCGTTGCGCTGACAGCCGGTTTTTTCTCAGGAACCGTATTATCCGGGGTTTCTTCCGCTGCCTCGGGTGGGTTATAATCATTCGCGGCGGGTTCGGGTTCGAAATCCCCGTCATTTGACGAACCCGCATAACTGTCCAGTTTATCCGCGATGGCGTGAACGCCCTGGGCCAATGACCTCAACCCTTCACCAAACGCCTTTACAAATGTTTCCATCTCTTTCATTGCCCATATCCTCCTGCAGTGTTTCATCATTCCCTTTATCTCGACGCCGGGTACCGGCTGAAAAAGCAGCCTGGCCCTGTTTTTATATGGTTTCTTCATATCAGGTAAATCTTTGCTTTTCAATGAAAAAAAGTATTCTCAAAATTATTTGACCCGGATCAATGGAACGTGGTAGGTTTGCCCAGCAGAAAACAATGACGATTCGTTTCTGAAACACCAGCCAGTTTTGAAACACCAACCGGGAGTCAACCTGAATGACGCGTGACTTAGACATCATTTCAAGTGCCCTTATCTTTCAAGGGCTTCCCGAACAACACCTTGAACAGATCAAAGATGTCTCGGTCTCAAAAAACTACGCCAAGGGTAAAATGATCTTTATGGAGCAGGACGAGGGAAACGGCTTCTACCTGGTGGCGGAAGGACTGGTTAAAATTTTCAAGGTATCACCGTCAGGCAAGGAACAGATTCTCCATGTTTTCGGCCCCGGAGAACCCTTCGGTGAGGTACCGGTATTTTCCGGACGGCGATTTCCCGCAAATGCCGAAGCCATTCGAAAATCGAGGCTTCTCTTTTTCCCGAGAACCGCATTTCTGGGGCTGATTACGTCCCATCCGTCCCTTGCCTTGAACATGCTTGCGGTGCTGTCCATGCGGCTTCGGCAATTCACCCAGACAAGATTGAAAACCTTTCCCTGAAAGAAGTCCCCGCCCGCCTGGCTGCGTATCTGCTTTATCTGTCCAAGGAACAGGAAAGAGAGGATTCCATCACACTCGACATTTCAAAGGGACAACTGGCAAGCCTTCTGGGCACCATCCCTGAAACCCTTTCCCGGATCCTGAACCGGATGAACAAGCAGGGTCTCATCGAAACAAAAGACCGCACCATTCGACTGCTGAATCTTGAAGGGCTTGAATCCCTTTCTATCGACGGGAAAAAAAATGAAGTAACAGAGAAAAGTACTTGATATTTTAGTCAGGAACAGCTAAAAAGATAGATTATCATAATGTTCAGCAGGGAGGAAACATTCAAATGTCAAAAGTATGCGATATCTGTGGCAAAAAACCGCTTGTCGGTTACAATGTCAGCCACGCTCACAATAAAACCAAGAAACGCTGGTATCCTAACCTTCAAAGCGTCAAGTGTGTCAAGGATGGCCAAGCCGTAAAAATCAAGGCCTGCACCAGTTGCATCAAATCCGGCCTAGTTGAAAAGCCCGTGAAAAAAACCTTTCAAGCGTCCTGAATCCTTTCAACCATCAGCACGTTTCTCACCTTTTTGATGGCACGGATTATGTCCTGAAGCTGGGCATAATCCTCCACCTCAATCGTGAAAAGAGCGATGCCTTTATTGTCCACCGTGGTTTTTACTTCGGCCTGGATGATATTGGCGTCTTTCAGACTGAAGACTGTACTGATATCCGCCAGAACGCCCTTTCCTTCCATGCTACTCACCCGCAGTCTGGCCGGATAGGTGCTTTTCTCTGAAGGCTCCCATGAGACCGCTACCAACCGATCGGGATCGGCTTCTTTGACATGCCGGCAGTTTTCATTGTGGATGGACACGCCCCTTCCACGGGTAATAAACCCGAGCACTTTCTCGCCGGGAAGGGGCTGACAGCAATTGGCGAAATGGAGCAGCATATCGCTCACACCATCCACCTTGATGCCCGCATGCGCTCTGGGCCTGATCAGCCGGCTGACCACCTTGCCGACCAACCCCTGAGGGCTTTCCTCATTGTCTACCAGTTTTGGTTTGAGACGCCCCACCACCTGTCTGGGGGAAATCTTCCCAAAACCGATCTCTGCAACAAGGTCTTCCCCTGATTGGAAAGAAAGTTCTTTGGCCACGGCTGCAACCTGCTCACTCTTGAGCAGATTGGGAACCGTCAATCTTTCCTGCTGCAACGCCTTTTCCAGGATGCTCTTGCCCAGGCTGATACTTTCGTCTTTTCCCTGGGTCTTAATCCACTGCCTGATCTTGGTTTTTGCCTTTGAGGTTTTGACGAAACTCAACCAGTCTTTGCTGGGATGTTGTTTCGAAGAGGTTATCACCTCGATGATATTGCCGTTTTTCAGAGGTGTTCGAAGCGGAACCATCCGTCCGTCAACCTTTGCCCCCGTGCACTTTCCACCCACCTCTGAGTGGATACTGTAGGCAAAATCGATCATGGTGGCCCCCTTGGGAAAAGACTTCACCTCACCGGTGGGCGTAAACACATAGACCTCATCAGGGAAGAGATCCATTTTCACCGTGTCCAAAAACTCCTGGGGATCCTTAAGGTTTTTCTGCCAGTCGAGCAGCTCATTGAGCCATGCGAACTGCTTTTCATCGGTTTTTCGAGCCGCATTCCCTTCTTTGTACTTCCAGTGGGCCGCAATGCCGCTCTCGGCCACCCGGTTCATGTCCCAGGTCCTGATCTGGACCTCCATCCTTTCTTTCACCGGGCCGAAAACCGTCGTATGCAGGGACTGGTACATATTGGCTTTGGGAACGGAGATGTAGTCTTTGAAACGTTTGGATACGGGCTTCCACATGGAATGGATATGCCCGAGCGCCTCATAACATTCTTTGATGGTATTAACAATCACCCGGAAAGCCAGGATATCGTAAACCTGACCCACTTCAAGGTCCTGGTCAATCATCTTTTGATAAATACTGTAGAAATGTTTTTGCCGGCCCTTGACGGTGGCGGAAATATTGACCTTGGCCAGTTCTTCGGTCAGGGTCTCCTGAACACTCTTCAAGAATTCCTCCATCTCGTCCCGGCGCCGCGCCGTCAGATCTTTGATGCTGGCATAAATCTCCGGCTCCAGGTAAAAGAGACACAGATCCTCAAGGCTGCTCTTGATCCAGTTGATGCCCATTCTCCCGGCCAGGGGAGCATAGATATCCAGGGTTTCGGTGGCGATTCGCCGCTGCTTTTCCTCAGCCTGAAAGCCCAAAGTCCGCATGTTATGGAGCCGGTCCGCCAGTTTGACAAGTATCACACGAATATCCGTGGACATGGCGAGAATCATTTTGCGAACATTTTCGGCCTGGCGCTGTTTGGAACTTTTGAAATGGATTTTGCTGATTTTGGTGACACCGTCAACGATATTGGCGGTTTCTTCACCAAAAAGTTCCCTTATTTCATCCAGGGACGCATGGGTATCCTCTACCACGTCATGGAGCAATCCGGCAGCAATGCAGATCACATCCATTTTCAGCTGGGTCAGGATATAGGCGGCTTCCAGGGGATGGGAAAGATAGGGTTCCCCCGAGAGGCGAATCTGCCCCTGATGCACTTTGGCCGAGTAAACATAAGCCTTTTCAATCAACTCAATGTCCGCTTTCGGGTGGTAGCTGAGGACCTGAGAGGTAATGTCATTTAAGCGAATCATAAAGGCCTTTCACCGTATCCGAAATGGCGGCCGCAGCACTCTCCAGCGGTACCGTGAAACTCTCCGGTTCCGACCGAAGCTTGACCTCCACCTCCCCGTTCTTGAGCCCCCGTGAACCCACGGTGATGCGCACCGGAATCCCCAAGAGATCGGCATCGTTGAATTTGACACCTGCCCGTTCATCGCGATCATCCAGGAGCGCATCCATACCCATGCTCATGAGATCCCCATAGATTCTTGACGCCGCTTCCACCACGGCTTCATTATGCATCTGCAGCGGCAGGATGGTCGCCTCAAAGGGGGCCACGGGAATGGGGAAAACAATACCGTCCTTGTCGTGGTTCTGCTCGATGGCAGCCGCCACCGTCCGGCCGATACCGATACCGTAACACCCCATGATCATGGGCCTCTCTTTTCCCTGCTCATTTAAAAAGACGGCTTTCATGGCTTCGCTGTACTTGACACCCAGCTTGAACACGTGCCCCACTTCAATGCCCCGGCCAAAAGCGATAGGACCGCCGCAGCGGGGACACGCATCACCGGGCGCAATGGTACGCAAATCACCGAAAAGGCCTGGCTTGAAATCCCTTTCCAGGTTCACATTCTTAAGGTGAAGGTCTTTTTCGTTTCCCCCGACCACAAAATTTTTCATTGCTTTAACTGCATTATCCGCCACCACCGTGATTTCCAGGCCAACCGGACCCGCAAACCCCAGAGGTGCGCCCGTCGCCTCTTCAACCGCTCGCTCAGAAGCCATTTCAACGCTCTGAGCATCCAGCGCATTTTTCAGTTTGGTTTCGTTCAACTCATGATCGCCGCGAACCAGCACCGCCACCGGTTCTTCATCAACCCTATAAACAAGGGTTTTCACCAACTGTTCGGAAGTAATCTTCAGGAATTCGGTCACCTCTTCAATGGTTCGCTGACCCGGTGTATCCACCCGGGCCAGGACCTCATAAGCATTCGGACCCGCCGGGGAGACATCATCTTCTTCCTTCACTTCCGCCCGTTCCAGATTGGCCGCATAATCGCATGTGGTGCAGTTGACGATCCGGTCCTCACCGGACTCGGCCAATACCATGAATTCGTGGGAATAGCTCCCCCCGATGGTACCGGAATCGGCTTCAACGGCCCTGAATTTCAGTCCGCACCGCTGAAATATTCGTTCATAAGCCTCGTACATGGCCTCGTAACTGTTGTTGACCCCCGCCTCATCCACGTCAAAGCTGTAGGCGTCTTTCATGATGAATTCGCGGCCGCGCATGATCCCGAAACGGGGGCGAATCTCATCCCTGAACTTGGTCTGGATCTGGTAGAGATTAATGGGCATCTGTTTGTAGGAATGAATCTCTTTTCGCACCAGGTCCGTAATCACCTCTTCGTGGGTGGGCCCCATGCAGGCATCTCGGTCGTGACGATCCTTGAACCGCAGCAGTTCACGGCCATAGTATTCCCACCGGCCGCTCTCCTGCCACAATTCAGCCGGCTGCACCGCGGGCATGAGGACCTCGATGGCGCCTGCCCGGTTCATCTCCTCCCGGACAATATTCTCCACCTTCCGGATGGACCTGAGACCGACGGGAAGGTAAGTGTAAATGCCCGAGGTCAGTTTTCGAATCATACCGGCCCGGACCATCAGCTGATGGCTGATGATCTCGGCATCGGCCGGCACTTCCTTCTGCGTGGGAATAAAATAGCTGGAATATCGCATAATTCTTTGACTTTCTCCTTATATTTAAGTTTTCAGGGTGCAGTTATCAGGGGGCAGTTATCAGAAAAAGAAGAGCAGCCCGTCATCCTGCACCCTGACAACTGCCCCCTGCACCCTTAAATTTTAATCCACAATCCTTTTGACCTCTTCAATCAACACCTCGGCCAAACGGTTCTCCGGAATTTTTTTAACCACTTCTCCTTTTTTGAACAAAATCCCCTGCCCTCGCCCGCCGGCGACCCCCACATCCGCCTCCCGGGCCTCACCCGGCCCATTGACCACACAGCCCATAATGGCCAGCTTGGGGGATGACACCATACCGGAGAGGGCATTTTCCACCTGGTCAACAATGGAGAAGAGATCAATCTCACATCGGCCGCAGGTGGGGCACGATATTATTTCGGGCCCCC
>JABGPV010000199.1 GCA_018644785.1 Deltaproteobacteria bacterium
ACAATCAGCTCGGCGGAATAGGGGTCGAGGACCAAAATGTCGGTCCTCAAACAGCGAAACACAATTGGTGGGGCCAGGCCGACGACCCCGGTTCTTTGATCGAAGGCGATATCAACTATACACCGTGGCTGACGGAGGACCCCAACTGAGGACCTCTCCGGTCCTTTGACCAAAGAGAAGAAGAGATGGCCCCCCGGTGATGGATGTGTGGCCGGGGACGGAAATGAAATCAGATCGAAAGAGGAATGTATGATTTTTGGGTCACCTTTTGACGGGCCGTTTCCCAAACCTGCAATCTTGACAGATTTAAAGCACTCTAGGCCGTAAAATATCTGACATATCTATTCGCTATTACAACGCTTTATATCGTTTAGTGGGCGGTAATACATAGCAGGTAATGCAACTTTGGCAAGCTAGAATTGGCTGAAAGGCAACCAGTTTTCAGCCGCGAAATATTTATGCCTTGGGGCGATCCTTGAATAAAAGGAATTTATCTGTCTTTGGGGAAAGAGACTGTGATTGTGGTTCCATTTTCCTCTGAAGAGTCCATGGAGATTTTCCCGCCTTGGGTTTCCGCGATTAGCCTAGCGGAATACGTGCCAAGACCCGTACCGGATTTTTTCTAACATGCTCGATATGGTCCGGTTTTTTTGGTATGCCCTGTGGAGAGTCAGGGATGTCGCTTTATCTGATCAACGTATGAACCCTGAAAGGTTCTGCTCTAATATCCCCAGCTACAGGAGCGCATCGGCCAAGCCGGTAAAGTCTTCTACTCTAATGTCAGGTTCGTATGGGGGATCCCCGTAGGGGAATCTGTAGCGGTCCACAAAGGCAGCTCTGTAACCGCAGGCCCGAGACCCAATTATATCAAAGGGATGGGCTGAAACCATCATACATTCCCCCACTTCCAGTTCAAGCATGCGGGCCGCTCTACGATAAATGCCGGGATGGGGCTTGAAATAGCCCACCACATCCACTGAGATCACATCGTCGAAATCCCATTGAATCCGGTTTTGTGTGACATGGTCCAGGTAGTGGACGTCTCCATTGGAAAGGGCGACAAGCTTGAACCGGGTTTTTAGGCGCTCCAATGCGGGAACCACCTCTGGAAATGGAGACAGATCGTCCCAGGCAGTCATAAACTCCTTCACCTCATCTATGGAGGCCTGGATGCTGTAGAATTCAAGAGTCCATACGAATCCTCGACGGGCCGTCTCCAGGTAACCGCTGTGGCCCAGCGCCAGCATGGTATCCTGATATTGCTCGATTCGTTGCCTGGAACGCCACTGATCCCAGAAATCCTGGGGCAAAACATCCGATCCCTTTGACTTTAGAAAATCCCCAATAAAGGGCTTAAGGCTGCCGCCAAGGTCCAGTACGGTCCCGAACACATCAAATGTGAGTGCTTTGATCTCCGGAAATCTATCCACGGGAATTTCTCCTTTTTTCAAGGTGAGGGGTGAGGTGATAGGTGATAAGCCTTTGCTTTTTCAAAGCTCGACCATAGAGAAAACCTGATTGTAGGTCAAGTGGAAATAATAGAGAAATAATAGGGACGTCCCCGGTTATCCCCCGTAATGGCAAACTCTGTTTTTCCCCTCTTACTTTGCTCGGTAGAGGGCCTCATCGGCACTCTTTATCAGGTCCAGGAATGATTGATCCCCCGAACGGTCATACTCTGCGACCCCAATGCTGATGGTTATGGGACTTCATTTTTTGTGCAGGTGATGTACGGCATGGCTTTTATGAATATATCGGTACTCCGCTGGACGGATCACAATCGGCATGACGAGCGGCCAGCGGCTTGACATCAAACCATTCGTTCAGTGTTTAACATCCTGGGAAACATCAAGCCCATCTTCAGGATTCGGGCGCCGAAAAATCTGGGAAAAACAAAAAAGACCAGCGCAATAATCTGAGGAATCATGAAGGAATCCTACCAAAAGGCTCCCGTCGATTTACCCCAATTTCATAGGAACGTGCATCATGTGAGAGGTGGTATATGTAATGGATATTACATTGGTTTATATCCTTCGGAAAGCTGAGAGATATAGCAGTAAACACAGGTTCAGCCGGGTCCAGTTTGAGAGGTTGGGCTATTTTTGTGTGGATCCGGTGGATTCTTCTCCGGGAAAACTGGTCTTCAACAGAACTGTGTCGTTACGGGACACCTGGGCCAAAATTGAGAAGGCGCAGAAATCCAAAAAAATAGCCAAATAGGTCCCCCCGTGAACCAATCCTCCTGTGTTCCCTGGCTCCGCCCGGGAATGCATACCGGAAGGCTTTAAGCTTGGTTACATGTGTCTATTCGGATTCAAACAGGCATCTCTCTTTTTACTAACCATCCGCCTCTTTTGCACAAGAGATACACGACAAAATACTGGGATCAAACCCTAAACGTCCCTCAGCGATTTCTTCATCGCAAATTATACAATAACCGTAATCGCCCGACTGCATGCGGCCGAGCGATGACTGAATGCGTTGACGCTCAAGGTCGGCGAGGCGGGCTGCGGCTTTGGACATGGCTTGCTGCTGCATGGCGTCCATTCGCGTCAGGCGGCCAACCCTCGCCTGATCAAGCGCGACTGGCGCAGCCGCTTTTCTCTGGTTTTCTTGTGCCATAATTATGGCTTCGAGACGTTCTTTAAGGCGTTGTTTGTAATATTTCAAATCAATGTTGTCGCGCACGGTATTTTCTCTCTCATAATTGTTCTTTGAAGATGGCGAACCTACCCTCCACCATGTCTTTTGGGGTCTGCCAAGAGATCTTTTCTGTCAATAATTGATGCACTCGCAAAAAGTCAGAATCGTTCAAACCGCAATTATTTTCGCAATTTCATAATTTCGGTGGAATATGCCAAAAAGTCTTTTTAGCCGGGTTCGAAACAAGAAAAGGTACTCTTTGAAAACAAGAATAGTCCATAGGACTGGTTTTTGTCAAAACCTATGAAACTCTGAATTTCTGAAACCTTTTGGCTCTGGAAAATATTTGACATAGCCAATTGATATTACAGCGTTATTTATCATTTTACAAGGACAATAAATCTGAGGACGGATTGAAGCCCGCTTACATGTTTGCCTTTGAGGGCGGCGTGGGATCATCGCCATACCTTTTTGAAGATGAGGCGACACTCTTTTCTGAAGACCTGTTCGTTGGTGATGCACTTCCCGGTTATGTTCTTAGAACACCCTCCGGAGACCGAGCAAATGTGGAGACGGTCGGTGTGTGGAAAGACGGATACTGGAATGTGGTATTTAAGAGAAGTCTCAGGACAGAATCCGAAAACGATGTTCAGTTCACCGCGAATACAAACTATTCATTTGGCATTTCCATCTTCGATAATGCAGGCGATGAAAAACACCTTAAAAGCCCTATGGCTTGAATAGTCGGATACTTCTGCTATTAAGCGGACCCGGTGTATCTCGACCCAAGAAAAGTCCAAGGGCAATGACGCCTCCCGAAAGCGCATCGCAGGTACAGCCGCTTCTCCCGCTTCCTTCCGGCAGACCCGATGCAAGGCGTATTGCCATTTCCGGTGGCAGACCTCCGTTCAGGCTTTGGTTCAGAACAGGCAAGACCGCCTCGGAACACATCAACTGTCCGGTATTAAATAGGTTTTCAGAGCGCTCCCTTGCATTGGTGACCCGTAAAAATTATTTTTTGAACAAACGACCGAGCACTCCCTTCTTTTCGGGATCCGGCGGCGGGAGACCGAGGCTTTTGCAAATGGCCGCTTCAATCTTTTCATCTGAAATATCAGAACCCTCTGACAGAATCTCCTCGCCGATCATAATTGCGGGCGCGACCGGTAAATCCAGCTCAAAGTATTCATCCGTGTTGTATTCTGCTGGTGGTTTTGAAGTGGTCTCGATCTCAATTTCATACTTTTCGCCCAACCTGGGCATTATGGCTTTGAAATGTTTTCACGGCTTACCGTTGGGTTCGTTCAGGAAAAATCTGACTTTTAACATGGTGACCTCCTCTTTCAATAGATAATGATGCTAAAAAAATGAATTTCAGTTACACATGCCGGTTTTCAGGAAATCTAATATTCCGGATGTCACAGCTTCCCCTCTCTTTTCAGCTTTGTGATGAGGAATTTCGCCCCAGATCGAGACAATCCGCAGCCTTTTGCAAGGTCAAATGGATTTTTTGAGCCCGTTTCCTTGACAAAAGCGACGATTTCACCGTCAAGTTCCTCCAGCCAATCTTCAAACAATGAAAGGATCTCGGGTTCGGAAATTGATGTAAGCTGCTTTGATCGGGCAACTCTGTCTATCATACTCTGGCACATATCCGTTGGATCGACACCTTCGTCCATGCAGGTGGCCATTCAGAGATGCACCAGACTGGTTAGCTTTTCATCGGATGGCGTACCGATCAGATTCGATACCAGTTCCAGACGGGTTTCTTCTTCCAGAAGGGGAAACAGCCTGCTCAAAACGCCCGCCAGCGTCAGGGCTGCTTCCCTAGGTTCCACCGCATCAACCCACTTTTGAATCTCACTAGGAATCATACTCAATTATCTCCTAAAATTAAAATGACTTTCTTTTTGACAACAATTCTGTGGCCAGCTCATCCATGCGTTTGAGGATGTCGATAATCTTCTTGTCCGCTAATTCGTAATAAACAAAGAGCCCCTGCCTCTCGACCTTGACCAGAAGTGTGCGTTTCAGTTCCCTGAGGTGGTGAGAAACGAGAGGCTGGGAAAGTTTAAGATCTTCTACAACCTGGGAGACCGATTTTTTTCCATCGGTTACACAGAGCAGGATGCGCAGACGATTTTCATCAGCGAGGCTCTTGGACAGAATGGCAATGGAGCCGAGATGATCGTTCAAAACAGAACTTTTTATTGCTTTCGGCTGGGGCAATCGATTCTCCATACTTTGTGGTTTGAAGGGTATTTTAAAAGAGTTTGGATTTCTTTATTTTAAATGGCAAATCAATGGTCGTCATATCATTAATATTCTTTTTCAGAAGATCAAACCGGCTTCAATGATGCCTCGTTGGGTTTTTATATCACCAGGGCTCCCGAGCGGTTTGCCGGGAGAAAACTTAAGGGACAAAAATCCTCGGTGGCCTAGCCAATTCAATAAGATCTGAACGAAACGTTGTACATACCTCGTTCGAATCAGAGGGGACTATTTTAAATAGCCATCCTTTTTACCACAAAAATTTAACGACGCTTGAAAGCCTTTACAATTTTTGGGATAAAGAGCGAAAACACAAACAAAGCCAGAGAAAAGAACACCTTGCCGGAGAGAAGCTCACTCCAGTTTCCGCTGGCCCAGACCGATTTTAAGGTGCCTATGAAAAAAAGCAAAATAAAGGTTCCGGCCAGTATGCCGAGGCCTGTACCGAAAAAATAATCCCAAAAGCCAACCCGCGTCAGCCCCATGCCAAAATTCAGTGGCGTAAATGGGAAATAGACCAGGCGCAGATAGAGAACCGTAGCGAAACCGTTTCGTTCGATGGCTTCGTCGTATTTTTCAATTTTGTCCCCGATCAGCGAGGCGGCGAAATCTCTACCGAGGTAACGGGCAATTAAAAAAGCTGCGCTTGCCCCGCACATGGCTCCCACCCAAACATAAAGAAAACCCCAGTAAGGTCCAAAAAGCACAGCACCGATTGCACCTAAAACCGTGCCGGGTACGAACAGACAGATACCGAAAGCATAGATCCCCATAAATACGACTGGTGCCCAGAAGCCCACATCCTGTAAAAAGCGACCCAGGCCTTCCGTGGTCAGAAAACCTTTAATCGGGGTAAACTGGACCAGACACACTGCTGAGATGATGAAAGCGATTAAAAGCATCACCTTTAAGATCATCTTTTTATCAAGCTGTTTGCGCGGCATCTTTTTACCTTATTGGGGTTCCTTGAGTTATCCGGCGAGAAATCAGATCTTCTGTTCTCCGATCCCCGAATAAACGGCTTTGCAGATACCGGATACACCACCTTTTATCCCATCCGGATTTTTGAACCCTTCAGACAAACGAAGTTTATCAAGGTAATCTTGCGGTGATGAAAGGGTTTGATATGCTTGGTCGAGCCCACCATTCGGTTGAATGAGAAACAACCACCCCTCATGATAAGGGTCTGACGTGATTAACGCAGTATTTTCCCGTATCTTTTTGTTGAATTGAACGCTTCCCGCCACCGGAGCATCTATGTACAGAATTTTGCCGGTGATGGCGAACAGGATCGCTTCACCCTTTCGAACTGCTTGGCTATCGTCTACAAGCCAATCGACATCTTTGACACCTCCGAAAAGCACAAGAGCCGGCTGAGTCAGACCGAAGACAATGGTATGATCGACACATCGACCCCAAAGACCCTGCCTGACATCGTAACGGTGATCTTCCGGTATCTCCACACGTTGACCTAAGAATTTCTCAATAATCGCCATGTTTATTCTCCTATGCTTTCCTGCGGGTTTTAAGCGCATTTTCGCTATTCTCTGATCAGTTTGATGGGCCGTCGGTAAGCGGTCGGCTGATTTTCGTCATGCGAACCAGAAAAGAACCGGGCGGCAGAAAATCCACCAGGCGGAGGTCTCGCCGTTCTTTACCCTCGGGATTTATAAAAACAACCGTGGGGACCCCCCTGACGTCAAACTGCTTCAGCAATCTTTCGTAAACGGGATTACCCTTGCGCGTCAGATCCACTTTCACAAAGATAAAATCCTTTTTAGACCGTTTGACGATTTCCGGATCGCGGAAGGTGATTTCATCTAACTCACGGCAGGGGGCACACCAGGCAGCGGAAAAATCGATAATGACCGGTTTCTTTTGGACAACCGCCTCTTTGAGCAACTGGTCCGAATAGGGGTGCCAAAAGGCACCGGGGGCGGCCATGAGCATGGAACCGATCAGAACCGTTGCCGTTACCAGCCCCGCAATGCCGGCAACCGTTTTCATCCAGCCAAAGGCCTTAAAATTGGCCTGCGAACGGTCAATCCAGCCCAGGTGCAGACCTGCCCCCAGAGCCACGGCCGCCAGGACAACATTACCCATCGTTTGGGACATCACCGGACGAATGAAATAAGCCGCCATACCCACCAGCACCCATCCCATGAGCTTACGCACCCACACCATCCACTCGCCGCTACGCGGCAGCCTGTCCAGCTTTCCGGAAAACAGTGCCAGCACGAACAGGGGCAGCCCCAGCCCCACGCTGAGGGTGAAAAACACCAGAAATCCCAGATAGGGGTTTCCCATGCCGGCCACCCAGGTGAGCAGCCCCAGTACGAACGGGCCGATGCAGGGCGCCGCCACCACCCCCAGGGTGATCCCCATGAAAACACTGCCAAAATAGCCGGTGTAGGATTTGGAAGCTGCCTGAGTCAGTCCATTGGGCAGTTTGAACTCCCAGAATCCAAACATGCTGGTGGCAAATGCCAGCAGAATGAGCGCCACCGCTGATAGAACAAAGGGGTTCTGGAGCATGGCGCCCATGAGCCCACCGGTAAAAGCGGCGACTACCCCCAGACTGGAATTGGTCAGGGCCAGCCCGCCCACATAACACAGGCCATGGGCGAAGGTCTCTCCTTTTCCCTTGGAACTGCGACCGCCAAAGTAGGAGACAGTGATGGGAATCAGGGGGTAAACACAAGGGGTCAGGTTTAGCGCCATACCGCCCAGAAAAATACCCAGAAGGGTCCACAGCATGGCCCAGCCCGTAAGGGAACCATAGTCCTTTTCCGGGGCAGTCACGGGAGCCGGTTGACGTGATGCGGTTTCAAAGGGATGTCCCTCCGCTTTCCAGGCGGGGAACCCCAAGGGATCGCGGTAAACATTCGTATAGCCAAGTTTTACGGCCACCCGGGCCGCCGAGTCGCTACGGACTCATGCCAGCCCCGCTCAGTAGAATACAAGGAAACGATTTTTGTCAGGTCCGAGGAATTTTTCCATTGCCCCCCGTTCCTTCCACCGGGAGTACCAGGTGGGCTCCATGGGAAAGTTCGCCGCCCCTTTGATGTGCCCCGTACGATACTCCCACTCCTGGCGGGTATCTACGATGAACATGTCATTAGGTTTCTTCCGGTACTGTTCCCACAGCTTCCCGGTGTCGATCAGGCGATATCCGCCTTTTTCAGCTTCGGCCAGAACGTCCTCATGGGTCGCCGTTTTCAGCACGACAGGACGACTCTGAAACCATAAGGCATAAACCGCGATACCCACTGCCAAGACAGCCAAAATGGTCGTTCTTGTTCTCTGCATTAGAAATCCTCTGTTTGAAGAAATATGTTCGACAGTACATCTCAGAAAAAAGAGATGTCTAAATAAGCATATAAATGTGTACTTATACGCTATTGCATTGAATTGAATGTGTCAAGGTAAAAATTCCTCGAATACACCGTTTATCATTTTGGCTAAAATCTGTACCAGTTTCTCCCGGTCGGATGAATATCGGACAAGAAAATCCGCATCAAAGCCTTACGGAGTCTTCATGTAACATGACTTACGTTTCTCGACGTTCCAGCCCCACCAAAACAGCAGTCTTCAGCACGTTTTCCGCCCGGTTTCAGGTAGCGACCTTCAGATTATGTATGATTTTCTTATTGACTTACAATATTGGGGGGATATCTTTTCTTCAATTTATTACAGGGATAGCCATTCCAATATGGGGCACATGTCAACCCATGAATCCCTTTGCAAGGCTAAAGATTTAAATCAAAGCCGTTCATAAAAAGAACTTGACCTGAAGCTGCTCCGGACCTTCTTGTTGGACCCAAAGAGCCAACTGATACCTCAAAAAAAAGGACCCTGAAACCAAAAAGCGAAAGCATCCGGGCAGCGTATTCCAATCCCGGATGACCTTGAGCGCGTTAGAGATTGCTCACTGATATCCCCGAAAAGGACAAGGCTGTGCCTAAACCGAAAAGGTTTTCAAGCAGCTCGGCCTGAACATGCTTTCATGAGCAAAATGTGCAGAAGGGTGGATCGAAAGTTGAGATACCTCATGGAACGCATATTAAATCCGGATAGTTGGAAACCTGGGAATATCTTGACAGCCCCTAAACATATTGAGACGAAATATGTCTGATATATATAATTGATATTACGGTAATTTTTAGCGGTGACATGGCTGAGAGATATAGCAGTAACAACAGGTTCACCAAAATCCAATGTACGGGAGATTTCTGGATTTGAACAACGCCCTTCAATGGCCTATCGGGCGAGGTAAAATAGATAATGATACATGAATTTATAATGAGCTACAGTAGTTTTCCGGTTTACCAACGCCTCAAAGCCGATGACAATTCCTTTTTGACAGAAATCATTTCTATAATTCCCGAAAAATATCTGTCGGCTTCATTTTGGCAGTTCGCAGGCCCAGCACATACCCGGTGATGCACCCGGTGATCACGGACAAAAGCATAGCAGTTGCAGCAAGAGACAAGGACACGGCAACCGGAAGTCTGACGACCTGGCTTGCTGCCTGGACCTGTCTTGCCATGGCCGGCACAGGGTTTAGTTCCCATGGAACCGGTATGGAAATGGA